>CAYXFB010000027.1:0-32430 GCA_964464145.1 uncultured Christensenella sp. | reverse complement strand
CCCAAACACGGGCGGGCCGTACACGGCGCACAGCACAAACCCCGTTCCCTGCATACTTGTGGGCGAAAAATATAAGGGTGCAAAGCTGGAAGAGGGCGGCAAGCTGGCCGATCTAGCGCCTACACTGCTTGATATGATGGGGCTTGCACAGCCTGCTGAAATGGAGGGCAAAAGCCTTATTGTACAAAAATAGTACAGTTTTACCCTAAAACTTAAATTAAGTCTTTTGGTGTGGCGTTCTATGGTTTATAATTGAACCATAGAACGCTTTTGGTTATGCAATTAATACTGCTCAAATAATAGCTGCCCTGCCGCTATTTGTTTAGTATTTTGAGTATTGCGGTCTGTGTTTGATTTGCCTTATATAACGTCTGGGGGATTTTGCGTAACATGAAAAAAAACCGGCTTACGCTTGGACAAAAAACGACGGTGTTGATATTGGTATTCGCGCTTATATTGGGCGCCGCCACTGTTGTTTTTTCATACGCTATGTACAGCGATTCCACGGATAAGCACTATAAAACGATGGGCGCCAACCTTGTGAGCGCTATATCCAACGTGATCGACGGCGACGCCGTGGAGCATTATGCCACCACGATCACGCCGGACGAAAAATATTATGAAATGCTGGAGGAGCTGCGCGGTTTTCAGGTGGACCCTGACGTAATGTACATATTTGTGTTCCGCCCCACACCGGACGGGCAGGTCTATCTTTTTGATACGGATACATCCGAGGAACGCTTTGAGCTAGGTTATTTCTATAGTTGGTATGACGAATTTAGGCTCTATTCCTCCGCCTTTATTAAGGGCGAGGCTGTCGGGCCGCTTATAAGCAACGAAGAATTCGGCCGAATAATGACGGTGTACCATCAAATATACAACTCCAACGGCGATCTTGTGGCATACGTGGGTGCCGATTTTTCCATAGATAAGATGGTCACGGAAAAGGCGGGCTTCCTGATTTCCATAATAGGCATGATATCGCTGATTTCACTGGCTTTCGCCGTAATTTATTCGCTGTATGTTCAAAAGCGCGTGGTGCGGCCCATAAAGGATCTTGCGGCCGCGGCGGACGCCTATCTTGTGGAAGGCAAGGATAGCAAAAGCAATTTTTCCGATCTTGCCATACAGGCCGGGCCGGAGCTTACCAGCCTCGCAAAATCGCTCAGCTCTATGGAAAGCAAGATAGACGAATATATAACCAATTTGGAGCTGGCCACGGAAAAAGCCGAAACGGACAGCATGACCGGCCTTTTCAATAAAGAGGCTTTTCAGAAGCGCGTGAACGCCATACTAAACAACATGAGCGACGAAAGTCACGCCTTTTTCATGATAGATCTGGATAATTACAAAAACATAAACGATACATTCGGACACGTCATCGGTGACCGCGTGCTTGTGGACTGCTCAGCTGCTATGCGCGATATAGTGCGCGCGGGCGATCTGATATGCCGTATGGGCGGGGACGAATTTGCCATATTGCTTTACAGCGCGGGCAGCCGAGAGCAGGTGGCGCTAAAGGCCAAGGAGCTGCTTTCCTCCGTGGGCTCGGTTTCTGTGGGCGATGGCGCGAAGCTCTCGGTAAGCATGGGCATAGCGCTTTACCCCGCGGACGGCACCACCATGCGAGAGCTTTACGACCACGCGGATTCCGC
The DNA here is from genome assembly GCA_964464145.1 of uncultured Christensenella sp. GTDB lineage: Bacteria > Bacillota > Clostridia > Christensenellales > Christensenellaceae > UBA5399. Next base: position 30,775 of record CAYXFB010000027.1, on the reverse strand, counting down.
TCTCTACGCTGTGAAAAACGCGGGCAAGGGCGAGTTTATGTTCTTCGATGAGCTGAAATGACCAGGGCATAAAAAACGCCCGCCTTCACGTGGAAGGCGGGCGTTTCTGTTTCAACCAGCCATATTTGCGGCGACAGCGCTCATTTGGTCTGCCGCCGCGTCTCCTGCGTTTACGCCTGGGACTTATACATTATATTATTATTTGCGTCCTCATAGCGACGATTCGCCGTTCATCAGGTATATTCGTTCATTATACCCTGAACCTGGCTTGCCCAGCCCCCGCCGGGGCAATATTTTGATTCCACACCGGAAAGCGTGCCGTCAACGTAGAATTTTCCGTCTTTATTAAGATAATTTTCACCAAGATTTTTTGCCGCGTACTCTATGCCGTCACTCATTACCTCAAACGACAGATAGCCGCCGCCCACTCTGTTTCCCGCCACGTTGTTTTCGTTCTGCGCCAGCCGGCTTTCGCCGTTGCCGGACTCCAGGCGTATCACCGCCAGCAGGAATATACCGTTTATGCCATACTTCGTTTCCATGTCGTATATCTGCCCGCCGTAGCCTTTCAGCGCTTCGGGCATCAGGTCTTCAAATTCCGCTGCCGATAGACCGGACTGCGCCGCGAGATCGTCGGCGGAAGCCGCCTGAGCGACCATCGGGAAAAGAGTAAGACACAGCAATACACCAATTATCAAATAGAACCTTATTTTTTTTCTAATCAAACTTCACCCTCCTCGGCTGATTCAACAAACATTATGATGGTATATTGTTAACAAACCGTGAACGAACTGTGTCTTTTTATGAAACAATGGCATAATAGCGCTGTTTTTTGGGTGCACAGTCAAATATACTCAGTTTTTCCCTTAAAAAGCCACCCTATTCCACCAAAGTATACCATACTGTCCACAATAGCGCAGCGGAGCAATTTTTCGCCAGATACACTTGTTTTTTTATTATTTGTCAGGCATATTTTTCGTAAAAATTCCAGATGTAAAAAATTTTTTACAACGTCTTAACCGTTTGCAAACCTTCCCGTTGCTATAATGCATATTAGGAGGTATGATAACATGAAAAAAGCAATAGACGTAACTGCTATATTCGCGGAGGATTTTACCTTTCCGCTGTCCGTGGGCTGGCGGGGCGGCTGCATGTGGGATGTGCAGCGCATAATCTGCTCGGACGGTTCCTCGCAATTCACCTGCCTTGTGAACGGTGTACCGCGCAAGCTCATTTACGAGGCTGAGCACTGGTTTGAATTGCTGTGACACCTTCCCCACCCGCTCCATAGTTTTCCCAATGCGGCTTTCTTTTGCGCGCGGGATACTTCAACATATAACTTTTGCGCAAAAAAGCAGAGGCAACATCACCCGCCTCTGCTTTTTTGCGTCTCTCTTATCTAATTCTATTCTCTAACTAATCTAAAGCTAATATTGCCGTATCTTACGGTTCAATATACTAAACTATAATGTGAGCGCCTCCACATCCACGCCCTCCTTGTTTTCCACATAGCCGTCCGCCATATTTGCGTGCGCCGTGTGCAGCTCGCTTGCGAGGTAGGGCGGAATGTGCGCCATACTCTCAAATTCGCTGTAAAAAACAAGATCGTGCGGGGAATCCTTCGCCATATTGATGCAGGCCTCCGCGTGCAGCAGCCCGTCCACCTTGCCCACCATGCCCGCAAGCGAGGCGTTTATCTTGGCCAAAACGGCCTCGACGCCTTCTTCACGCGCCTTTTTTGTGAATGTGTATAATGCCATATGTCTTATCATTTTTCTATTCCTCCATAAGCATTCTGTCGTTATCCAGCTCCGTGCGCACCGTTTCCTTATAGCGCGCCATCAGCTGTGCCACCGTCATTCCCTCGCGCTCGCTTCCGCTTATGTCCATTGCTATGCGCCCGCCGTGCATCATTATGGTACGGCTGCCAAGCTCCAGCGCGGAATTTATGTTGTGCGTTATCATGAGCGTGGCTATTTTATGCTCGCGCACTATGCCCGCCGTAAGCTCCAGCACCTTTTTGGCTGTCACCGGGTCGAGAGCGGCGGTGTGCTCATCCAAAAGCAGCAAGCGCGGCGGCACCAGCGTGGCTATGAGCAGCGTAAGCGCCTGCCGCTGCCCGCCCGAAAGCGCGCCCACCTGCGTCCGGAGCCTGTTCTCCAGCCCCATATCAAGCGCCCTTAGCGTATCGCGGAAAAACTCCCGCTCCCTGCGCCGCAGCGCCAGCGACAGCGGAAAACGCTTTGTGGCCTTGGAATACACCAGCGCGAGGTTTTCCTCAATCGTAAGCCCGGCCGCCGTGCCCATGCGCGGGTCTTGGAAGAGCCTGCCTATGTTTTTCGCGCGGACGTGCTCCTTTTCGAAGGTTATATCCGCTCCGTCCAGCGCCACGCTGCCCCCGTCCAGCAAAAAGCTGCCCGCTATGGCATTAAACATGGTGCTCTTGCCCGCTCCGTTAGAGCCTATCACGGTAACGAACTCTCCATCCGCAAGGCTCAGGTTCAGATCGCACAGCGCCTTGCGTTCGTTGGGCGTGCCCGCCTCGAATGTTTTTACGGCATTCCTTATCTCAAGCAACGCGCTCACCCCGCTTTCTCAGCTTGGCGTTGGCAACCGACTGCCGTATTTTTGGTATGGCCAGCGTGGCGGCCACTATAACGGCCGAAACCAGCTTCAGCATATATGCCGGGAAGAAATCCATATACAGCGCCAGCGCTATTAGCAAACGGTATATTACCGCGCCCACAGCCGCAGAGAGCAGCCCCACAAAGAGCGACTGTTTGCGGAATATTGCCTCGCCTATAATAACGGAGGCCAGCCCCACAACTATTATGCCCGTGCCCGAATTTATATCCGCATAGCCCTGATATTGCGCCAGCACCGCGCCCGAGGTGGCTATCATGGCGTTTGAAACGGCTATGGCGGCTATGCGCGCGCCGTCCGCGTTTATGGACGAAGCGCGCACCATAGCCTCGTTGTTGCCCGTGGCGCGTATCCGCAGCCCTGCGCCCGTTTTGAAAAACCATGTGAGCACGGCTATGCCCGCCGCGCAGAAAACCAATATCAACGAAAGCGTGGCCGCGCCGTCCTGCGTGTCGTAAAATATATTGCTCACGCCCAGCAGCGAAAGATTGGGGCTGCTTCCCATTATGAACAGATTTATGCTGTACAGGCCTGTCATGGTGAGAATGCCCGCCAGTATGGGCTGTATGCCCGCCTTTGTTTGCAGCAGCCCGGTTATTATGCCCGCACCCGCGCCGCACAGCGCGCCCAGCGCTATTCCCAGCGCGGGCTGACCGGCTATAGCCAGCACGGCGGAGACGGCCAGCCCCAGCGTAAAGCTGCCGTCCGCCGTGAGATCCGGCGTGTTCATTATCTTGAAGGATATATATATACCCAGCGCCAGCAGCGCGTAAATGAACCCAAGTTCAAGTGTGCCCAGTATGTCCATCAGTTCCCCTCTATCATCACCGCGTCAGCCAGCTCCGCCGGTATCTCCACGCCTATGGTCTTCGCCGTGTCCTTGTTTATAACAGATATGAAGTTGCTCAGCGCCACCGCCGGTATGTCCGCTATGGGCGTTCCCTTGAGATATTTATCGGCAATATCGGCAGCCGTTGCGCCCACCTCGGTGTCGCTGGTGCTTACCGTTGCCAGCGCGCCCGACTGCACCATAACGGGAGAGCTGCCATACACAGGTACGCCCGCCTTTTTGGCTATCTCGGCAACCTGCGGCATGGCCGACTGCACCATGGAATCTATTGGCACGTATATAGCGTCCACCTTGGAGGCCAGCGCTTCTGTAGCCTGCTGCACCTCGGAGGAATTTGTTACCGTGCTCTCCTGATAGGTGTAGCCGTTTGCGTCCAGATATTTCTTGGCGTTCTCCACCGTTGTTACCGCGTTGGCCTCGCCCGTGTTATACAGTATGCCAAAGTTTTTAACGTTGGGCGTAAGCTGCGCCGCCATCTCGAATATCTTGTCCACCGGAACCAGGTTTGACGAACCCGTGGCGTTGTGGTCGGGCTTTTCAAGCGCGCCCATTATGCCTGCCGCTATGGGGTTCGCCACGGAGATGAACACCAGAGGTATGTCGCTCTTTTGGTTTACGAAGGCCTGCGCCGCGGGTGTGGCTATCGTGGTCACTATATCGCAGTCGGATTTTGCCATCTCCTGGCATATCGTGTTCAGCGTACCCGTATCGCCCTGCGCGTTTTTGTATTCCACCGTCAGGTTTTCGCCCTCCGTGTAGCCAAGCTCTTTGAGGCGATTCAGGTAGCCCTCGCGCATCTCGGTGAAAGAGCCGTTGTCCGCAAGCTGCACTATGCCTATTTTCACGCTCTTAGCCGCGTCCGCCGTCGGAACGCTGTTTCCTTCTGCCGCAGCCTCCGCCGTGGGTTCAGCCGCCGCGCTCTGCTCCGCCGAGGGAGCCTCCGTAGCCGCTTGAGTTTCCGCTGCCGCGCTCTGCGCTGCGCTCGCCGTTGCCGCCGGTGCGCCGCAGCCCACCAGCAGCGCCGCCGCCATTACCATTGCCAGTACGATTGTGATGATCTTCTTCATTTCTTTTTTCCTCCAGTTTTTTGAGTTATTTTGTTTTATGGATTCCTGGAGACAGCATTTTTGCAATCAAAAAAGCCTGCCCCTGTTATTCACAAGGACAGGCTTGAGTAACCTGCGGTACCACCTTGATTGACATAAAAATATGCCCACCTCACGGAATGCCAACACATCCCACTCCTGTAACGGGGAGATAACCGTCGTTCCATACTCGGCAATCGCCTTTGGGGAACGCCCTCCGCGGCCCATTTGTCAGACTCGCTGCCACCGGGCTTCCACCATCCCCGGCTCTCTATGCGCGCGCTGTCTGTTTTACTTCCGCGTCTTCGGTTTGTTTTCGATTATGATTAAACCATATATCTCTTTGCTTGTCAACATATTTTTTTTACCAGGATATATCTTCTGCAACTGGCAATATTGCCTATGGCATTTTCGTTATGCCCTTTTCTAGGTGCTCTTTATATTTTTTTGTCCACTAAAATATTATTAATACCGTTTGACCCTTTTTCCTGCTATTTAGAGCGTTTATGTGGTCAAGCACCGTCTTATATCGCGCCAAATCTATAAATTTGCTTAATATAATTTGACTATTTTGTTTACATCCTTTGTGGTTTGATGATATTATATTCCTAACAAAGCTTGTTGTACAGCCGTTTCGCGTGTCAGTGAGTATGCGTTTTCTATGCGGCAAGGAGTATCTGCACGTTCTTTTCGTCCAAAGCGGCGTGATATTGAATACAATATATAAATAAAGGGGTTTTATAATGTATCAAAACGGAGAAATTTGGATAGCGCAGTCAAATTCTGCGGGCGCGGAGCATATCTGCATAATACCCTCTATGGCAAATCGCCACGGCATTGTTGCCGGAGCTACCGGCACGGGAAAAACAGTTACCCTAAAGGTATTGGCGGAAAGCTTTGCAGACGCGGGCGTGCCCGTTTTCATGGCCGATATGAAGGGCGACGTTTCCGGCACCAGCCAGCCCGGGTCAGACAGCCCGAAGATGCAGGAGCTCATTGCAAAATACGGCTTCGAAAATTTTGCCTACAGGGGCTATAGCTCTTGCTTTTGGGATATTTTTGGCGAAAAGGGCATTCCTCTTCGCACCACAGTAAGCGAAATGGGGCCCACGCTTTTGGCTCAGCTTTTGGAGCTTAACCCCACGCAGCAGGATATACTTTCAATAGTGTTTAAAATTGCGGATGACAACCAGCTTTTGCTGCTTGATATGAAGGATCTGCGTGAAATGCTGCAGTACGTAAGCCAAAACGCCAAGGAGCTTTCACCAAAATACGGAAACATGAGCGCGCAAAGTTTGGGCGCCATATCCCGAAGCCTGCTTGCGCTTGAAAATCAGGGAGCGGATTTCTTTTTTGGCGAGCCCGCGATCTCTATAACAGATTGGATGCAGGCGGACGCTTCCGGCAAGGGCATCATAAACATTTTGGACGCAACCAAGCTGATAGACTACCCCAAGCTATACGCCACTTTTATGCTGTGGATGCTATCCGAGATATATGAAACAATGCCCGAGGCGGGCGATTTGGAAAAGCCCAAGATGATATTTTTCTTTGACGAAGCGCATCTTTTGTTCAGCGATGCGCCCAAGGCGCTGCTGGAAAAAATAATTCAAATAGTTAAGCTGATCCGCTCCAAGGGGATAGGCATATATTTTTGCAGTCAAAGCCCTGCGGACATACCCGACGAGGTGCTCTCGCAGCTTGGCAACAGAATACAGCACGCCCTGCGCGCATATACCCCGGCAGATCAAAAGGCGGTAAAAGCCGCGGCACAGGCATTCAGAATAAATCCCGAGTTTAAGACGGAGGACGTAATAACGCAGCTTGGTACGGGCGAGGCGCTTGTTTCCTTCCTAGATGAAAAGGGAGCGCCCTGCGTGGTGGAAACCGCGCACATACTCTGTCCGCAAAGCCGTATGGCCGCCGCCACAGACGATGAGCGCAAAAGCGTAATAGCCGCCTCCCCGCTCTTCTCCAAATACGGCACCGCGATCGACAGAGAATCGGCTTACGAAATATTGGAAAAGCGCTTTTCGGACGAAGCGGCGCAGCAGCAAGCAGAGGAGCAGCAGGCGGCCGCTCAAAAGCAGGCCGAACAGCAGCAAAAGCAGGCCGAACAGCAGCAAAAGCAGGCCGAAAAAGCCGCTCAGGCGGCCGCGAAAGAAGCGAGAGCTTCCGCTCCGCGCGGCAGCGGGCGAAGGAGGCAGTCCGTAGTGGAAAAGGGTGTGGGCAGCATGGTGACCACGCTGGGGCGCGAGGTGGGCCGCAGTCTTTTCAGAGGCCTGCTGGATACATTTATAAAGCACTGAGGAACCTAAACTTTCAAATCCCCTTTTTGTATTTGCAGCGAGGGGATTTTTTTATTTTTCAGCTTTTACGCCAACACGCAAAACATACCAATCGCCTTATATTCGCTTCCATATGCTGTGCATTAGCCAAAGCTGCCCTGTCGCACCGCCAAAAAAATTATGCGCGTATACGGCTTCACACGGTTTATATATATATGATCGCATAAATTTGAGCCGCGGAGGATATTATGCCTGAAATATACGTAGGAACATACGCTTCCCCCCAAAGCCCGGGAATATTCCGCCTCACGCTGGATACAGAGACCGGGGCTTTTTCCGCGCCCGCGCTTTTTTGTGCCGCACCAGATTCCAAATACCTCGCCTTCGCAAGCAATGGCGTGTATTCCGCAATTTGCAGGGATGGAAAAGCAGGACTTTGCGCAGCGGCAGCCGATGGAAATATATTTGCAGAGCGGCTTACCGAAGCCACGGCGCCTTGTTATGTTTCCCTTTACGATGGTTTGATATACACCGCAAACTACCACGAGGGCAACGTGCTGGTGTATGATGAAAGGCTTGAGCTTGTGCATAAAATAGAGATAGCGGCGGGCGCGGGCTGTCACCAAACATTATTTTACGAAAACATTCTGCTGGTGCCCTGCCTCAAGCTGGACGCGATAAAGCTTTTCGATATATCAAACGGCTTCGCGCCGCTTGGCGAAATATGCTTTCCGGCGGGCAGCGGGCCGCGCCACGGCATATTCGGCAGAAACGGCAAGCTGTACGTTTTGAGCGAGCTATCGGGCGAGCTTTATACGCTGGAGCGCCGTTCGGGCAGCTTTGAGATAACGCATTGCCTGCGTATCGCGGCGGGCGAGGGCAACGCCTCCGCCGCCATAAGGCAGCACCCCTCGCTTGAGCTGCTATACACCTCCACGCGCGGCGCGAATATTATTTCGCTGGTTGATATATCTGCCAAGCCACGTCTAATACAGCAAAAATCCAGCGGCGGAGACCACCCGAGAGATTTTTGCCTAACGCCTGACGGCGGCTTTTTGGTGGCGGCCAACCGCGATTCTGATAATCTGGTCTGTTTCAAACTTTCTAAAGATGGGAAAATAGGCGATATCAAAGGCCTCACGATCATACCGTTGGCTACCGCGCTTATTATCCGCTGAACAAAAACATACACCGAGGAGGAACTATTTTTATGCAAAACAACGATGTGGCCGTAATAGGCCTTTCGGTTATGGGGCACAGCCTCGCTCTAAATCTTGCGGACAACGGCTTTAAGGTGGCGGGCTTCAACCGCACGGCGGCCGTTACCGAGGACATGGTCAAAAAATGGCCGCACGAAAATTTCACGCCCTATTATTCGCTGCAAGAGCTTGTGCAAAGCCTCTGCGTGCCGCGCAAGATAATATTGATGGTGCAGGCGGGCTCGCCCGTGGACGCGCTTATAGATCAGCTTACACCGCTTCTAAACGGCGGCGACATCATAATGGATTGCGGCAACTCCTTTTTCCGCGATACGCAGGTGCGCGAAAAGAGGCTGGCCGAAATGGGGCTTTGCTACTTTGGCATAGGCGTTTCGGGCGGCGAGGTGGGCGCGCGCTACGGCCCCAGCATAATGCCGGGCGGCGACCGCAATGTATACGATCGCCATTTACAGCCCATGCTGGAGGCTATCTCCGCCAAGGCTGAGGGCGAGCCCTGCTGCGCCTACATCGGGCCGGACGGCGCCGGCCATTACGTAAAGATGGTGCACAACGGTATCGAATACGCGGACATGCAGATAATTGCCGAAAGCTATCTGCTGCTGAAACAGGTGGGCGGTTTAGATAATAAAGCGCAGGCCGCGCTCTTCGAAAAGTGGAACGAGGGCGAGCTGCACAGCTATCTAATAGGCATAACGGCGGGCATACTGCGCGAGAAGGACGATTTTGAAGCCGGCGAGCTGCTGGACTATATTGTGGACAGCGCGGCGCAAAAGGGCACCGGCCGCTGGACTTCCATAGAGGCGCTGCGGCAGGGCGTGGATGTTTCCATGATAAACGCGGCGTGCGGGGCAAGGCTGGCTTCAAACCGCCTCAATGTGCGCGCGCAGGCGGCAAAGCTGCTGCCCGGGCCGGAGCCGGAAACGGTTCACCATCCCGAAACATTTGCCGAGGACGTGCGCAGAGCAATGTACGCTGCCAAGATAATCGCTTATTCTCAGGGCTTTTCGCTTATGCGCAGCGCTTCTGAAATGTATGGCTGGGAGCTTGATTTCGCCTCCATCGCCTCCATATTCCGCGCGGGCTGCATAATACGCGCGGCATTTTTAGACGATATAACGCGCGAATATAAGAGCGACCCGGAGCTTAAAGAGCTCATGCTGCACGGCGCGCTTTTGGAACGGGTAAACAAAAACCGCGGCAGCCTCAGAAGCGTGGTATCCTCCGGCATCATAAACGGCATACCTCTGCCCGCCATGAGCGCCGCCATATCCTATCTGGACGAAACGCGCGGCGCGGCGCTGGGCGCAAACCTTATACAGGCACAGCGCGACTGCTTTGGCGCGCACACCTACAACCGTACCGATCAAGCGGGCGTATTCCACCACGAATGGAGTTTTGAGGAATGAACAAGGGATTGATTCTTACAATTTTCGGCGGCACGGGCGACCTGACCTTCCGCAAGCTGCTGCCCGCGCTATACAACATGGAGCTGCTTGGAAAGCTTGAAGCGGACGCGCGCATACTCATAATAGGCCGCAGGGATTACGACGATGAAAAATACCGCGAGCTGGCGCGCGACTGGGTGAAGCAGTTTTCCCGCGTCAAATTTTCCGACGGGGATTATGACCGTTTCGCGCAGCGTATAGAGTATTTCCGCATGGATTTCACCGACCCGCAAAATTTTGGCGGGCTGGGCAAATATTACAGAGATCACGATCATGGTGAGCACATATTCTATTTCGCGGTCGCGCCCCGCTTCTTCCGCGTGATAGCCGAAGGCCTCGCCAGCATAGACGAAACGCACAGCGGCAAGATAGTGCTGGAAAAGCCCTTCGGAGAGGATCTTGCCTCCGCTCGAGAGCTGAACGCGCTGCTGGAGAACGTTTTTTCGCCCGAGAGCATATATCGCATAGACCACTACCTAGGCAAGGAGATGGTGCGCGGCATACTGGCCATACGCTTCACCAACCCCATCTTCAACTATATCTGGGACGCCCGCAACGTGGATTTCGTGCAGATATCCGCGCTGGAGCGGGTGGGCGTGGAAACGCGCGGCGGCTATTACGACATGAGCGGCGCGCTTTCCGACATGGTGCAAAACCACCTGTTCCAAATACTGTCCATTGTGGCGATGGAGCGCCCGCCACGGCTCTTCGGCACGGATATGCACGCGGAGCAGGTTCGTGTGCTGTCCTCCATGCGCGCGGCGGACGCGCAGCCCATAGAGGACACGCTGGTGCTTGGCCAATACGGCGGCTACACGGACGAGCCGGGCGTCGCGAGCGGCTCCAAAACCGAAACCTACGCCGCGCTGCGCCTCTTCGTGGACAATGACCGCTGGCGCAATATGCCCTTTTACATACGCACGGGCAAAAAGACGGATCGCCGCGAGATGGAGGTGGTGATAGCCTTCCGCCGCACCGATCCCGATCTTCCGCGCAATATTTTGGTCATCAAAATACAGCCCACGGAGGGCGTGTATCTGCAATTCAACATAAAGCAGCCGGGCGATTCCGAGGGGATCACGCAAGCCAAGATGGATTTTTGCCAAAACTGCATACTGGAATACCAGATAAACACGCCGGAAGCCTACGAACGCCTACTGGGCGCCTGCATACAGGGCGACCGCTCCTGGTTTTCGCAATGGGATCAAATAGAGGCAGGCTGGAGCTACATAGAACGCCTAAAGGAGCTGGCCGCAGAAAAACAAGAGGGGCTATGCACCTACGAGCCGGGCACCCAAGGCCCCAAAGAAGCCAATGAACTGCTTGAGCACCACGGCCACGAATGGATAAATATTTAGAAAAACGATACAAAAAAGGGGCGGCATCCATAAAGGATACCGCCCCTTTAAAAATCAAACAAAAGCCAACCTCAAACCATCCTACCCCCATACTCTGAGCGGATAAAGCCCGCCGCAGGCGAAAATATCACCCCACCACATCCAGCCTACCAGTAAAAGGATCCATCAAAAATCCCGATACCAATACATCAGCCGGAATAAGCGGGTGCGTCTTTATGACCCGCACCGTTTCCTTAACAGATTCCTCCGGGCTGTCAAAACCTTTCAGCCAATGGTCTATATCTATCCCGCAATACTCTATAAGCGCCAGCTCCCGCTCATCCACACCGCGCGAAAGCATTTTTTCTATCATGCCCTCCGGCCTAAGCGCCTGCATACCGCAATCGTAATGCCCTATCACCAGCACCTCCTCCACCTGCAGCTCGTATATCGCCACAAGCAAGCTGCGCATGGCGCTGCCGAAGGGGTGGGATATCACGCCGCCCGCGTTCTTTATTATTTTTATATCGCCGTTGCGAAAATTCAGCGCGGCGGGCAGCAGCTCCGTAAGCCTCGTGTCCATGCATGAGAGTATCGCTATTTTTTTGTTCGGATATTTGGTGGTGGAAAACCGTTCGTATTCCCTGTTTTCCACGAATTTTTTATTGAAGCTCAATATTTCGTCCACTGCCGACATAAAAAGTCCTCCGTGATCTATCGTGATCTATATGCTTGGTAAGCGTTGATTAAATGAGGTTGCTGGATTCGCGAAAGATTTTTTTGTATGTCGCAGTCAAAAAACGTAGTCCTAGCCATAGCTAAGGCGAGGCTTTTTGGCAAAGACAGGCAAAAAAATACTCGCGAAGACATGCTTGCTGAATTAATCAGCGCTTACCTCGGCTTCGGGCTGAACCTCGGCCTCCTCGCCTTTTTTGCGCTTTTTGCGCGGCGTGTCTCCTATGCCCGCCAATATCCATATAAGCGCACTTATGCCCATCAAGATCGGGTAAAACAGGAATGGCAGTATGTCTATGGGCGTTATGGCAAGCCCGGCAGCCGTCGCGCCTGCCGCAGCGTACAAAAGCTGCGCGCCGTAGGGCAATACGCCCTGCCACGCAGAGGTGAAAATATCCAGCAGCGAAGCGGTTCGCTTGGGCGATATGCCAAATTCGTCCGATATATCCTTGGCTATCGGGCCGGCTATAACTATGGCCACGGTGTTGTTGGCCGTGGAAACATCCACCGCCGAGCTCAAAAGAGCTATGCCAAGCTGCGCGCCCTTCTTGGTTTTAACGAATTTGCGCACCGACTCCAGTATGAAATCTATGCCGCCGTTCGCCTTCACAAGGCCAATTATGCCCGCCACCACGATGGATATAACCGTTATGTCATACATGCCTATTATGCCGCCCGCGCCGTCCGGGCCGCCCGCTATAACGCTGAATATCTGATCGGGTGCTATCATGCCACCGCTTATGCCCACAATGAGCGAAAGCACTATGCCAACCACCAGCACAATAACAACGTTAAGCCCCACAACCGCGCTTATAAGCACCACCAGATAGGGAACTATGCGCCAAAAATCGTATTCCAGCGTACCCGTTATCTCGTATTCGGTATTTATGGTCATCGCAATGAAAATAAGCAGCGTGGCGATCGCCGCAGGCAGCACTATTTTCAGGTTCTCGCGGAATTTGTCCTTCATATCGCAGCCCTGCGTGCGCGTTGCCGCTATGGTGGTATCGGATATCATGGAAAGGTTGTCGCCGAACATGGCTCCGCTAACCACCGCGCCCACGCACAGCGCGCCAAAAAGACCGGTTTTCATGCTTATGCCAACGGCAATGGGCACCAGCGCGGCTATCGTGCCCACCGACGTTCCCATTGATATTGATATAAAGCTGGCTATAATGAAAAGCCCCGCGACCGCAATGCCCGGCGGCATTATGGACAACGCGAAGTTAACCACGCTCTCCACGCCTCCGGCCGCCTGCACGGTGCCGGAAAACGCGCCCGCCAGTATGAACACCAGGCACATTATCATAACGTTCTGGTTGCCCATGCCGGTGGCCGCTATGTTCAGCTTTTCAGAAAATTTCACCTTAGGGTTCTGCAAAAACGCCACTATAAGCGCTATCAAAAACGCCACGATGGCCGGAACCGCATAAAAATTGTTGAATATTATACCGCTGCCGATGAATACTATCAGAAACACCAATATAGGCAGCAGCGCACTGGCTCTTCCCTTTTTCATAGAATCCTCCCAAGTATCTGTGGCAAATTACACAAGTATTTATCCACATATAACATAAAGAATAAACGCTATTGCGCAAAATATCAATAAAAACATGAGCTTTTCAACGTGTCCTACTTTTATGCTTAAGGCAATACCGCGCAAACAGAGCAAACCGTAATCGCGCGCTTTTTTGCGCAACGCTTCGTCCAAAATGCTCGAAATAGCTCTGCTATTCTTGCGCTTTTGTCCTTGCCTCACGCAAAAAATCATCACGATTCCGGTCACTCTCATTTGCGCGGTATTGCCTTTATACAAAATCTTATCAATATTTTTTGAATTTTTAACTTATACTTCCAGTTCTGTTTACACACATTTGCACTAATGCTACAATTGATACGAACAAAAGAAACGGGAGATTTGATATATGAGCATACTGGTATTGGGCGGCGCGGGGTACATAGGCAGCCACACCGTGCTTCGCCTGCTTGAGGGCGGCGCGGACGTTGCCGTTATAGACAGTCTGGAAACGGGTCACAGAGCGGCATTGCCCGCTGCGGCGCGTTTTTACGAGGGCGATATACGAAACGGCGGCTTTTTGGATTCCGTTTTCACCAAAGAGAATGTGGACTGCGTGATACACTTCGCGGCCAATTCGCTTGTGGGCGAAAGCATGACCGATCCGGTAAAATATTTCGACAACAACGTGGGCGGCGCCATATCGCTCGTGCGCGCAATGGAAAAGCACGGCAGCCGTTCCATCGTTTTTTCCTCCACGGCGGCGGTGTATGGCGAGCCGGTGAACATACCCATAAGGGAATCCGACCCGACCTCACCCACAAACCCCTACGGCGAAACCAAGCTGGCGATGGAGCGGTTGTTTAAATGGTCGGACGCGGCATACGGTATAAGATATGTTTCGCTGCGCTATTTCAACGCGGCGGGCGCGGACGCAAGCGGAAGCATAGGCGAGGATCACCACCCCGAGACTCACCTTATACCGCTGATATTGCAGGTTCCGGCCGGAAAGCGCGAGGCCATCTCCATATTCGGTACGGACTACCCCACGGCGGACGGCACCTGCGTGCGCGACTATATACACGTCACCGATCTTGCGGACGCGCATATACTGGCGGCAAAATACCTCGCGGCGGGCGGGCAAAGCGGCGCTTTTAACCTAGGCAACGGCGTGGGATACACGGTGCGCGAGGTGATTGAGGCGGCGCGCGCGGTCACCGGCAACAGCATTCCGGCCGCAGAGCAGCCAAGGCGGTCGGGCGATCCGGCCAAGCTGATAGCGTCCAGCGAAAGAGCGGAGACGGTGCTGGGCTGGAAGCCGCAAAAAAACACGCTGGAAGAAATAATAGGCTCGGCCTGGCGCTGGCACCAAGGCCACCCGAACGGCTTTTCTGATTGATGGTTTAGGGGCTAAGGCAATACCGCGCAAATGAGAGTAACCGGAATCGTGATGATTTTTTGCGCGAGGCGAGGACAAAAGCGCAAGAATAGCAGAGCTATTTCGAGCATTTTGGACGAAGTATCGCACAAAAAAGCGCGCGATTACGGTTTGCTCTGTTTGTGCGGTATTGCCCTTACTTAAAATCCGCCATGCGGTGCTGCAATATTTTCAGTGTGCTGTCCACGCTCTTGCCCTCAGCGAACATCTTGTTTATCTCTATATCGGCAATGGCAAAGGCTTCTTCATAATACTGAAACTTGGGCACTATCGCGCCGCTTTCAATAACGCCGCTCAAGAGCCAGTTTGTTATAACGATCTCCTCGTCCCCCATTTCGGCCTGTATTATTTTGGCCAGCTCGGGCGAGCTTGTGACGCTGCGCAGCACGGAAGCGCCCGCAGAATACCTGAAAACATCCTGCTGAACGCCCTCATCGCAGGTGAATTTTTTTATAAGCTCCCAGGCCAGCTCCTTTTGCCTGCTCTGGCTGCTCATGCCCATCATAAGCGTGTGCACCTCGGAGATATTGTCGCCCGAAGGCCCGGCGGGCATAACTATGCAATCCCATTTGAAGCTGGTATACTTCTTTATTTTATACGGATAGCTCTTGTATGTCTTGTAATCCGCATAGGAGAGCGGCATGAAGGCGACCCGCCCCTCGTCAAAATCGCTTCGCTGCACGGAATAGCCCTGATTTAGGTCATTGAGCCGCTTCACGAATTTCACCGCCTCAGACAGGCGCGGATCGTTGAAATAGGCGTTTTCGCCGTTTTGGTCGAATATCTGCGCGCCGTTAGAGTATGCCGCGTTGCTCCAGCTATAGTTATACGCCCCAAACTGGTCTATAACGCCGTCCCCGTCCGTGTCGCGCGTCGCGGCGGCGCAAATATCGTAAAAATCGTCCCATGTCCAATCGTCGGCCGGAAGCGGTATGCCGCTTTTCACCAGCAGCGATTTGTTCACAAACATGAGCGTGGGCACTATCTCATACGGCATGGCGACCTGCCTGCCCTCGCGCTTGCCCGAATAGAGCGCTGTCTCGTAATATGCCTGCGCGTCAAAACCCTTGTCCCGCTGCATAAAGCTGTCCAAATTTTGCAGCGCGCCCAGCGAGGCATACTTGTCGAAATCCTCATCCAGTATCAAAAAAGCGTCTGGCAGCCTTCCCGTGACAAGCTTTTCGCTCAGCCACTCGGAATAGTCTCCCCTACGTACGCCCGTTTCATAGCGCACCACTACGCCCGGGTGCTCCCGCTCAAAATCCTTTATAGCGTCGTCTATTATTATATAGCTGTTGGGGTTCACCACGCCCCAGTTGCTGCCCACAAAAACGCCCAGCTCCAGCGTGACCTGCTCCGGGTTGGCCTGCACGGCAAAGCGTATGCAAATGAATGCCGCCAGCGCTATGGCCGCGGCTATGAGTATACGCTTTTTATGCCTTCCCATCCGGCTCCTCCCCGTCCGAGTCGTCCTGCCTCATGCCCTGCTGCACCGCCCATATGGCAAGCTGTGTGCGATCCCTGAGCCCCAGCTTGTTCAATATGTTGGAAAGATAGTTGCGCACCGTACCCTCCGAAAGATCCAGCGTGCCCGCTATCTCCTTATTGGCCGCGCCCTTCTTCACCTCTTGTATTATGCGGTTTTCCGTCTTTGTCAGCGCTTCGCTATACATTTTTTGTATGGGTATGTAAAGATCCAGCTTTGCCATCTGCGAAAATAGCTGCACCATTTTGGTGGCTATATCCGGGTTTATCATGGCCTGCCCGCCGTGCACCGTATGAATGGCGGAGACCAGCTCGTCCATAGATACGCCCTTCAAGAGATACCCGCTGGCGCCATATTTGAGAGCGTTATAAATATATTCGTCATCATCGAAGGTGGTCAATATTATTATTTTGACCTCGGGGTATTTTTCCTTTATTATGCGCGTGCACTGCACGCCGTCCATCTTGGGCATGCGCACATCCATCAAAATAATATCGGGAACGCATTTTTCCACGCACTGCAATACCTCCCGCCCGTTGCCCACGGTGTCCGTCACCTCAATATTTTCACGACTGCTGAGTACGATCTGCAAACTCTGGCGAATAAGCTCCTGATCGTCCGCTATCAAAACCTTTATCATCTCATTGCCTTTCCCTGATCGGTATCATCGCGTCCACGCAAAAACCGCCGCTGCCATCGAAGGATATCGTTCCGTCGAGCGAGCGCACGCGCTCCATCATCTGCTCCGTACCAAACCCGTTGTGTATTTCCGCGCAGCCGCAGCCGTCGTCCTGCACCGTAAGATGCAGGCGGCTCCCCACTATCTCCAGCTTCACCCATATATTGCCCGCCTTGCCGTGCCGCAGCGCGTTGGTTATGGATTCCTGAACTATGCGGTAGGCGGCGTTTTCCTCATCCTCGCTCATTTTTTTGGAGGATATATCCACGCTCAAAAATATATTCGTATCGGCCGCGCGCCCGGTGTCGGCTATCATCATGCGTATGGCCATCTCCAGCCCGTAGCGCTGCAGCGTGTCCGGCCTCAGCTTGCGCACAGAGCGGCGTATATCGTTTATGCCCTGCCGCGTCACATCGGATACGCGAATGAGCTGCTCCTTGGTCTGCTCCGGCGAGGTTTCCACCGTGGTCACGCAGGCGTCTATTCCCGCCGAAATGCTCGTCAGCGTGTGGCCTATGGAATCGTGTATCTCGCGCGCTAGGCGGTTTCGCTCGTTCGTCTCGCCCACCTTTTCGCGCATTATAGCATAATCCTGAAGCTGCACGTTTACGCTCTCCAGCTCCTCATTTGCGCGCTCCAGCTGGCTGTATAGCATATTCACCTCTTCTATGGTGCCGCGCTGAGACCGTATCATAAAAACGCAGTAGGTTATGAAGAGTATCATATTGGCCGAGGTCATGCCGTTGTACAGCATGAGCAGCGATGTCTGCGTTCCGGATTCGAAGGTGTATATATAATCCAGTACCGAATACAGCCGGAAATTTGTGGATAGTATGTTGTAGTTGGTCAAAAGAAAACAAACCACGGCAAAGAGCATCAATATATACTGCCATTTCACATCCTTGGCGCGCAGCACCAGATTGGCGAATACCCAGAGCAATATGCCGTTATAGTTGAAGCCCAGCACAAGCACCAGCGCAACGCCCGATATAACGTCTATTATAAGCGTTGCGTATTCCACCATCGCCCTGCCCGGCAATACATATTCGCGCAAGGAGTAAGACAGGCATATCACGCACAGCAATATTACGCACAGCAGCACATTGTCCACCGGCTGCCAGGGTATAGCGTCCACCTTATCCAAAAACGCGCGCGCGGAAAAGCCGCTGCACAGCGCGTTGGTGACATAAAATATCAAAAACACTATGAAGAGCACCATAACAATGTTCAGCGCCAGCATTATGTGCCTTATTGCCAGCATACTTGTATTTTTTTCAGTATATTTTGACGCCGCCCTAATATCCGACATATCCTTATTGCCACCCATCGATATCCGTATTTGCTATATTGCTCTGCGTCACCAGCGTTACCGGAATAACTATCTCCTTTTCCACCCGCTCTCCGCCAAGGTAGGCATAGGCCGTTTCGGCCGCCGTCTTTGCAAGCAGCAGCGGCTGCTGCGCGGAGGAGGCCTCCATAAGCCCGTCCCGTATCATGGCCTTGCCGTCCGGCGATCCGTCCACACCGTAGATGGTTATTTTTCTGTCCTGCGCGCCCTCCTTTTGCAGCGCGGCCAGCCCACCCAGCGCCACAGGGTCGTTTCCGCCGAACAGCGTATCAAACTCTATTCCCGAATCTATTATATTGTGCATGGCCTCCATGCCCGTCTCTATGTCCGCACCCGACTGGAATTCCAGCACTATGTCATAGCCGGGGTGGCCTGCCAGCGTGTCCTTGAAGCCGGCCACCCTGTCTATAACGGATTGCATTTTGTAATGCCCCAGTATAACTATTTTCGCGGAATCCTGTTTTTGCATTATGTATTCCGCGCACAGCACTCCCGCACCGTAATTGTCTGAAGCTATGGTGGACACCACATATTCCTGATCGAACACGTAGGCATCCACGCTTATGACGGGCACGCCCGCCTCCCTGCACGCAACGAGGGCGGGCTTCACGTTTTTCCAGTCCACCGGCTGCAAAAATATGGCCGAAACGCCCTCGTTTATCATGTCTATTATCTGCTGGTTTTGCTTTTCCTGATCCTGTGAGGGGTCGCGCGTCAGCAGTATATCGCCGTTTTCCTCTATGGATTCGCGCAGCTCCTCGTCAAGCACCACAAAGTAGGGGTTGCTCATTGTCATATAGGTGGCGCCAAATTTGCGCTGCTCTCCATCATTGAACCACACTGTTTTGCTGAAATCTCCAGACAACAGCAAGAGCGCCGCCACGCATACCGCGGCAATAAGCACCACCACCATATATCTCAACCTGTACTTCACAACACCAACGCCCTTCATAGCTATGTTTTCGCGCAAAAAGCTCCGGGCAGACCTTTTATGCCTTGTCCGCCTGCCTGTTCTTCAGGTAGTCTATAAATACGGCCGCAAGAATTACCGCGCCTTTTACCACATCCTGCCAGAACGTGTTTACATTCAGCAAATTCAGGCCGTTGCTGAGTATGCCTATTATGAGCGCGCCTATTATTGTTCCGCCCAGCTTGCCCGCGCCGCCTGCCATGGATGTTCCGCCCACAACAACGGCGGCTATAGCGTCCATCTCCGCTCCCTCGCCCGCTGTCGGCTGGCCCGAATACATACGCGAAGCGAGGATGACGCCCGCAAGGCCCGCCATCAAACCTGAATACGTATGAACAAAGAATTTTACCCGTGGCACCTTGATGCCCGAAAAACGCGCGGCCTGCGGATTTCCGCCCACCGCGTAAATATGCCGTCCCATGCGCGTTCGGTTCATTATAAAGCCGGTGACTATCAGCACGGCCACCATTATTATTACCGGAACGGGTATGCTGCCCACATAGCCCGCGCCTATGAATTGCCACTCTGTAGTGACAACACGCACCGGCGAGCCTCCGGTATACACCTTTGCCAGTCCTCGCGCTATGTTCATCGTCGCAAGCGTAACAATGAAGGGCGGTATTGTGGTTTTGCTTATTACAAGGCCGTTTGCCGCGCCTATAACCACGCCCACAAGTATGCCCACCAGCAAGGCGGAGCCTATAGGCATATTATACCGCGCAACACAGCCCGCCGCAAGCACACCGCTAAGCGCTATGATGGAGCCCACCGAGAGGTCTATTCCCCCCAGTATTATAACCATCGTCATGCCGCAGGCCAGCAGCATGTTTGTGGATATCTGCCGCAATATGTTGAATATATTTTTGCTGGCCACAAAGGCGCTGCTGGTTTGAGGCAGAAGCGACAAGAATGCGCACAGCACAATAAGCGCGGCAAGTATGCCCGCGTTTTCCCTGATAAATCTTACTACCGGATTTTGGTTTCTGGCCAAACTCTCTCTCTTTTGCATAATAGTTCCAACCTTTCTGTCCCTTTCTTTTTTACAGCGCCTCAATGCGCGGCCAAAGTCATTATAGATTCCTGCGATACTTCCGAGTGGTGTATGCAGCCCGTTATCTTGCCCTCTGCCATAACGTATACGCGGTCGCTCATGTTTATTATCTCAGGCAGCTCGGAAGAGATCATTATTATGGACATGCCCTGCTTCACAAGCTCGTTCATTATTGAATAGATCTCCGACTTCGCGCCCACGTCCACGCCGCGCGTGGGTTCGTCCAATATCATTATGGCGGGGTTGGTGGCCAGCCAGCGGCCTATCATCACCTTCTGCTGGTTGCCGCCCGAAAGGTTTTGTATCTTCTGCTCCTGCGAAGGCGTTTTTACAGACATCATATCTATATACTTTTGCGTGATCTCCGTCTCCTTCTTGGAGTTTACCGAAACGCCCTTCATAAAATCGCGCAGCACCTCTATAGTCATGTTGTACTTTACGCTTTGCACGAGGTACAGCCCCTCCTGCTTTCTATCCTCCGGCACAAGCACCACGCCCAGGCGCATAGCGTCATCGGGAGAGCTTATCTTCACCTTCTCGCCGCGTATATATACCTCTCCGGCGTGCAGCGGCGTAAGCCCAAACAGGCACTTCATCACCTCGCTGCGGCCTGCGCCCACCAAACCGGCAAAGCCTATGATCTCGCCCTTTCTGAGCGAAAAGCCAACATCTTGCACCAGCGCTCCGTCCGATATTCCCTCGCAGCGAAGCACCTCCTCGCCCGGCTCTATATAGTCGCGTATGTAGTAATTCGTTAACTCGCGGCCAACCATCATGCTTATTAGCTCGTCGCGGCTGGTTTCCTTCACCACCTGCGTGCCCACATATTCTCCGTCGCGCAGCACGGTAACGCGGTCGCAGACCTCCTCAAGCTCGCTCATTTTGTGGGAAATGTACACTATACCCACGCCCTCGCTCGTGAGCCTGCGCATTATCTGAAACAGAAAGCCCACCTCTTTTTCCGAAAGCGAGGATGTGGGTTCGTCCATTACGAGTATCTTCGTGTGCGCGGAGATGGCCTTTATTATTTCCACCATCTGCTGCTGCGCAATGGGAAGATCCTTTATGAGCATATCGGGCAATATGTTCAACTGATATTCGTTTAGCAGCTCCTGCGCTTTTTCATTCATCTTTTGTCGGTTCACCAATACTCCGTTGCCAAATTCCCGCCCTAGGAAAATATTTTCCGCCACCGTCATGTGCGGCACCAGCACCAGCTCTTGATGAATTATGGCGATGCCGTTCTTTTGCGCGTCCTGCACGCTGCCTATATGCACCTGCTTTCCGTCTATGTATATCTCGCCCTCGTCCAGCTGATAGATACCGCCCAGCACCTTTATGAGCGTGGATTTGCCCGCGCCGTTTTCGCCCAGCAGCGCGTGCACCTCCCCCGAACAGAGCTGGTAATGCACGTCTTTTAGCGCATACACACCGGGAAAGCGTTTATGTATGTGCTCCATGCGCAATAATTCCTGTTTGCTCAATTTGCCACCTACTTCCTTTTTATTCGCAAGCCATATGCAAAAGTGCTTTCCTCCCAAACAAGAGAAAAGCACTTTTGTCTACTTTACCCCGCAGGTAAGGTTTTTACATGATAAGTGATTTTATCATTGCCAGCCGTCTGTGCCGTATTCTGCAACATTGTCCTTTGTTATAAGGAATGTCTCTACGGGATAGCGCTCATCAACAGGCTTGCCCTCCATGAGGTTATACATTATCTCAACAGATTTTTCCGCTATGGATACGGGAGACTGCGCGCCGCTGCCCTCTATTAGGGAGGTTCCGCTGGCAAGCTCGCTCTTTATGTCGGGAGAGCCGTCTACGCCGTATATCAGGCAATCTTTTATGCCCGCCGCGTTAGCCGCTGCCAAAGCGCCCAGAGCCGTCGGGTCGTTTCCGCCGAATATAGCTACGACATCGCTATGAGCCTGCAAAAGGTCTTCCGCTATTCCCATGGAAACTTCCAGATTACCCTTGGCATCCTGCTGCGCAACTATGTCAAAGCCCTTGCCCTCTATCGCCTTCAAGAAACCGTTTGTGCGATCCACGACCGAGTTCATTGTGGGTGAATCCAGCACTATGATCGGGCCGCCGTCCGGGCGTTTTGCAACCAGATCTTCACCGCATACCAGACCGGCGTTGTAGTTATCCGAACCGGCATAGGACGCAACGTAGGTCATGTCAGCAACTTCCGTATCGAAGTTTACTATGGGCACGCCCGCTTCTTTCAGAGCGTCCAGCGCGGGCAGTATACCTTCGGCCTCGGCCGGGTTCAGGAATATGCCGTTCAGCCCCTGAGCTATCATATCCTCTATCTGCGTTATTTGCAGGGATACATCGTTGGCGGGGTCTGTGCTTATGAGCGTGTCGCCATTGGCCTCCACCATCTCACGGATCTTCGCTTCGATGGTCACAAAGAAGGGGTTCGTGCCGTCCATGCAGGTGTAGCCGAATTTGTAGCCGCCATCCGGCTTTGCAACAGCGCCCGCCGCCGCCGGAGCCGCAGGAGCCTCCGCCGGTGCAGATTCCGCAGCAGGTGCCGATTCCGCAGGTGCTTCCGCCGCCGGAGCCGATTCTGCCGGAGCTTCAGATGCCGGAGCCGCCGCAGGCGCGGAAGATTCCGCCGCGGGAGCCGCAGGCGCGCTGCAACCAAAGGCCGCAACAAGCACCAAAGCCACGCCAATAACTAAACAAAATAGTTTCCTTTTCATACCGTTCCTCCAATTTCAATATTAATTTTGTGTGACAGAAATTTTTATGTGGCCGAATTGAATATAGCCACCTTTCAAAGATGATTATATGTATTAAATATTTTTTAAACAATTGAGACTTGTAATATAAATTATATGACATTTATAACTTTTTATGTGATATACATCATTTTATGGTATTATTTTTGAGGATGTGCGGTCTGTTTTCGTGGTTTTGCTTGACTCAGGGCGGATCATTTTTCTTGGCGGCTATATTATGGTTAGAACTAATCTTTTCACAGGTATAATGGAAAAAGGAGGCCTAAGCCCCCTTTTACCTATCCACCAACCCGTCGATCCTATGGTGCGCAGACTTGGCGCTCTGCTCCACCGTGGCTATCCTCTCGCCGTGCTCCTTCTGCACGTCCTTTATGTCCTCCACCTCCTGCCGTATTCCTATGGCAAGATCAAGCTTCGCGTCAACACGCCCCTTCCATTCGCTGTCACTCGCGATTTTTTTATCCCGCCCGGACAGCCAGCCCGCCAACCCTACAAAGCAGCCAATTATCGCGATCAGAACGGTCATCTCAATCACCATGCCGCTCACTCCCCACGCTTTTCGTCGCGCGGCCTTTCGTAATCTAGCGCCTGTGCGCTATCCCCAATGCCTTTGGTGGTGGGGTCGGCCAGCACACCCACAAAGGACAGCACCGCCACTATCACGGTGCCTATCAAGAACGGATTGCTGAAAAACCGCTGCAACACATCTGCCACGCTGTTCCACGTAGTCATATCAGCGTAAGACAATCCGTAATACGCCAGCACGGGCGAAGCGATCACCCCCAGCAGCCCAACCCAAAACGCCGGGCTTTTAGCCCTTACTTTCCAATTTATTTTCATAATATTCCTCCTAATACTAATTCCAAACGCGCTTCGCGCTATAAAAAGTGTAAGCACTTTTTATATGGAATTGGTATAAAATGTTGTTTGACATTGTACAGATAGAGGGTATAATAAAAGCAAGGATACAACCGAAACGGTTGGCCACTAGAGTTTAAGTCAAAATAACCGCTGCCTTAGTGGGGGGGCGGTTATTTGCTTTCATGGGTTAATATCTTGTATACCACTATCAAAATGACAGCGAATATAACTAAATATTCCATAAGCACCACTACTTTCCGCTCGTCAGAAACGGGCTGAATAGGTGTGGCCAACCGTCCGCCATATCCTTGCTCTATTCAATTACACCACAACGCATAGCTATTTTTTACGTAAGTTCGCAAACGGAACAATAAAGACGTTGCCCGTCTTTTCGTTCTTTACCCGAGCATATTCGCCGCCAGTATAGCTCTCAAGCTCCAGCTCATTGCCCGCGCCTATGTCTCGCTCATGTTTATATACAGGGGTCTTCCCCGCGGTTATATATGTTTTGCCCACACCTGCACCTCCTTTCAAGCTTTCACGCACATACTCCCGCACCTCGTTCGTGGGGTAGCTCTTGCCGGGGCAGTCGGTATTGCCCACCTCGCGGTGCGCCTTTATCTGCTCTGCCGCAAGGCCGTAATGCTTGGCCACATCCAGCGTCACCCTTTTAAGCGCGGCCAGCTGCGCGGCACTCATCTGCTCTTTTGTGTAGTCGCCGTTGCACACTATGCCCACGCTTCGCGCGTTCACCCCGGCGGATATGCCGCTGTTCAGCGTGTGGCCGCCCTCATACTGAAGCCCGCGCCCCCAATACACCTCGCCATCCTTGCCTATGTAGATGTTGTAGTCTATGCCCTTGTGGCCACGGCCTAGGTGCAGCTCATGCACCTGCCGCACGCTCATGTTGCCCTGCACGTGGTGCAGCACCACAAGGTTTGTCCTGCTGCGCTTCACATACGGGCTTGCGGGTTTTAGCCCCGCGTCCTTTACATACTCAAACATTTCTCCTGTACCTCTCTTTCACAATATAAAAAGAGCCGCTCTCGCAGCTCTTTTTCACAGTTTTTTTAGCTTTAACAGTTTTTTTAGCTTTATTCGAATATTTCGTAATACTCCTCACCCATTTCTGAGAAGAATATATCATTCACTTCTCCATCCTTCATCAGAAAAGCCATATAATAGCCCGAAGCCTGTTTACCCATATCTATCATTTCTTTGACATGTTGATCGCTCTCTTCTGTTAACTCATTAAACACGCCGTCAATCATTTCCCCGGCATATATAATCAGGTAGCCCAATTCGTTTTCTTCACCATTGTCATACTCTTCTTCATTTGCCAAAAACTCGGCATAGCTTATGCCCTCTTTCTTGCTTTTGTCTATAATTAGAGGCACGATATCTCCATACGCCTCCGCTATCTCCTGCGGGGTGCTGCCTATCTTTATGCCACGCTTTGTCTCAAGCGTCCTTCCCTTATATTCATCACTATATATACCCTCTTGCTCACTGGCAAATTCGAACCAACCAACCTCATAATCTTCAATTCCCAATATACGTTTGCCGTCTTCATAAAGATCAAAGTCCTCCTCAGAAAGCGGCTCCGTTTCGTCATTCAGCAGGCTATCATCCAGATTCATTATATCAGCCATCCCTATTTGGATATCAAACACTTTCCCATCCCGAATCTGGTAATTTATACTATAGCTCATTGCCGGCTTACCCATAGCTATTATGTCTTTGAAATGTTGATCATTCGCTTTTGTTACAACATTAAACTTACCGTCAACTGTCTCCCCTTGATATGTTACATCATAATTTTCTTCACCGTCGTTATACTCTTCATTTGCCAAAAAATCGGCATAGGTTATGCCCTCCTGCGCCATTTTGCCTACATACCTGGGCACAATATCACCATACGCCTCCGCAACCTCCTGCGCGGCGCTTCCTATCTTCATGCCCCGCTTTGTCTCGAGCACCTTTCCCGCATATTCCCCATTCTGCTCCGCGGCAAATTCAAACCAAAGCCCATCGTGTTCCGCTTTAAATATACGTTCGCCGTCCTCATAAAGATAAAAGTCCTCCTCGGCAAGCGGCTCTGCCTTGGCGGCAGGCGCGGCGGGCGCGGCAGGTTCGACCGGTAACACCTCCATAGCGGGGGGCGCGGTAGGTTCTACCGGTAACACCTCCATAGCGGGGGGCGCGGTAGGTTCAGCGACCGGAGCTTCCGTCGCGGCGGGCACAGACGATTCAGCTACCGAAGCCTCCGCCCCGGCGATCGCGGCCATCGCGGCGTAGGGCATCCACGGCGCGCACGCAAAAAACAGCAGGCTCGTGAATACCAGCAATGTTATTATGGCTACTTTTTTCATTTGGATTTCCCTCTCATTAAGTTTTACAATCGTTACTTCATATTATATATTTTCCACACTGTATATTTTCCACACTGTCAAAACAGCCCAAAAAGCTCTCCATAATTGTGCGTTAGCCCTTTATTGCCCTTGTATAAGCTTCCGCCGCCTCCACGTATATTGGGCTCAAAAACATAGAAATATAGGGTTCCCTTCCGCTCCAAAGCACTCCGAACACTGCGTTTTCAGGCGTAAACTCCAGCATACCTTCCACCTCCGGAACATAACGATCACCAGTTACTGCGATTATAGACATACCTTCCACCCTATATGCGCACACCAGTTTCCCTTCCTTCAAAAAAAACATCCAGTCGTCAAATTCCTGCAAATAATAATCCGGCAAACTTATTCCCATACCTTTACCCAGCTGCTCTAGACTCACATTCCCGTCAATATTAGTATACATTTTATCCCAGCTAAAGTGCGTTGCCTCGTCCAACACCAGCATACTGTCCGGCCTTATTGCCTTCTCCATGTTGCTTCCCAATATTCTTGTTGTTGGAAACACAGGGTACACGCAGGGGAATATCAATATGAATAACACTATTCCAAGCACTACGCTCCCAAATACTATTCTTCTCCTTCGCTTCCTCGCCTTTATTGTATCTTCCATGTTTCATCCCTTCTTCTCCACCGGATTTTCATAGAGTATGTATTCTTTTTTGATGGGTTTTATTTGGGGGTTCCCTTTTTGGACGATGTTTCACTCGCATCGGTTCCTTTTCGAGTTAAATTGACGGTTTTGTTGGGCGGAATTGGTTGGTTGTTCCGCCCTTCCGCGTTTGGAATTGTGCGTTAGCCCTTTATTGCCCTTGTGTATGCCTCCGCCTCTTCTACAGGTATCGTTTTTAAAACGAGTGTTCTACGTCCTTTTTCGTTCCAACTTGCCTTGAATACTGCGTTCTCAGGCGTAAACTCCAGCATTTTGTCTATGTCTGAATCGTATGCCCCATTTCCAAATCCAATGATGTCCTCTTCCATGCTATAGGCACGCACCAGTTTCCCTTCCTTCAAAAAAAACATCCAGTAGTTAAATTCTAGCAAATAATAATCCGGCAAACTTATTCCCATCCCTTCGCCCAACTCCTCCATACTGACATACCAATCAATATTGGTATACATTTTATCCCAGCTAAAGTGCGTTGCCTCGTCCAACACCAGCATACCGTCCGGCCTTATTGCCTTCTCCATGTTGCTTCCCAATATTCTTGTTGTTGGAAACACAGGGTACACGCAGGGGAATATCAATATGAATAACACTATTCCAAGCACTACGCTCCCAAATACTATTCTTCTCCTTCGCTTCCTCGCCTTTATTGTATCTTCCATGTTTCATCCCTTCTTCTCCACCGGATTTTCATAGAGTATGTATTCTTTTTTGATGGGTTTTATTTGGGGGTTCCCTTTTTGGACGATGTTTCACTCGCATCGGTTCCTTTTCGAGTTAAATTGACGGTTTTGTTGGGCGGAATTGGTTGGTTGTTCCGCCCTTCCGCGTTTGGAATTGTGCGTTAGCCCTTTATTGCCCTTGTATAAGCTTCCGCTTCTTCCACGTATATTGGGCTCAAAGACATAGAAATATAGGGTTCCCTTCCGTGCCGACTCACTACGAACACTGCGTTTTCAGGCGTAAACTCCTGCATACCTTCCACTTCCGAAATATAATCATCACCAGCTATGCTGGTGTGCCTCATAAACATACCTTCCATTCTATATGCGCGCACCAGTTTCCCTTCCTTCAAAAAAAACATCCAGTCGTCAAATTCCTGCAAATAATAATCCGGCAAACTTATTCCCATACCTTTACCCAGCTGCTCTAGACTCACATTCCCGTCAATATTAGTATACATTTTATCCCAGCTAAAGTGCGTTGCCTCGTCCAACACCAGCATACTGTCCGGCCTTATTGCCTTCTCCATGTTGCTTCCCAATATTCTTGTTGTTGGAAACACAGGGTACACGCAGGGGAATATCAATATGAATAACACTATTCCAAGCACTACGCTCCCAAATACTATTCTTCTCCTTCGCTTCCTCGCCTTTATTGTATCTTCCATGTTTCATCCCTTCTTCTCCACCGGATTTTCATAGAGTATGTATTCTTTGTGTTCTTGTATCATTGAATATATTATATCACACAATTCATCTATAGTTGGCTCCCTGTTCTCTCCCGCTATACTCTCGCGGGCTGCGTAATACGCCTGCCTACCCAACTCATTAAAAAACAGATCCATCTCTGTGTGTTTTTTATTAGATTGCGTATGACCCATGTCAGTTCGAGTTACGTTCACTTCCTTCTTAGTTAAAGATTCATGAGCGTCTGTAAATTTTTTTGCTCTATCGTAGCCCAGCTTCATTGTAGCCAAGGCATTCCAAAGCGCGTGCTTCATGGCGTTTTGCTCCGTACCATCAGCATCGATTGGCTCTTCATTTTCATCTATATATTTATTGCCAAATTGCGGCTTAGCATAGTATGCAAAAGCCTTATTATTTGCCTCCTCGCTGGCTTTTTTAACAACCAGCCCTCCTATTGGGTCATTTAGCGCTTCACCGTAGTCGTTTATTATATTCGGATTAAGATTATACATATCGCTTATGGCCGTTTGCTTATATTGTTTTACTATCTCCATATCCTCATGTGAAAAATTGTTTATATCCAGCTCTCTATTGTTGCTTAGCATAAGCACCTCCAGCCGGTTAAATATTTTCTCATCCATAACGCCCGTTACCTCTGAGCCCATTAAATACTGCAGCAGCTTCAATTCCTCGCTATTCTTTCCATCAGCTAGATCCAATTTTCCGGTTGTTTTCAGTTTCTCATTTATGCCATCCATTGCCCGCCAAACGCTATCCTTTGGCTTTTCTCCCAAAACATCAGAAAAATCTGTAAATATTCCATCATATTCATATTCCGAACTGTTTCTTTCTGTCCAAAATCCACTCTGTGAAGCAAGTGAACCCTTGCCTACCTCCAAATCGCTTTTCGGGGTAATTTGCCTGTTCATTTTGCTCATTGCTCCGCCATTCAGTACGCTTGGGGCTATGCTTTCCTTTTTCTCCGGATTGTCCCAGATATTAAGCTTTTCTCTGTCCATTATGGCTTTTCTAAATGCCTCTATATTTTTGTTGTTTCCGTAATACTTCATGATATTGTTTTCTTTTTGCAGCAGGTCGTAGTCGGAGTTACCCGTAGGCTTTTGTATATTACCCAGCAGATTCATAGATTCTAATACATTTTTCGGGTTTTCCGCTTTTCTCTCTTCAGACTCCTTCTTAGCCCGCTCCGCCGCTTCCTTCTTTTGCTCCGCGTCCCGCGCCTCGGCTTCTCTCCATATCTTTTCCTCGGCTTCCTTCCGCTTCTTTTCCTCTTGCTCTTTTTTCCTTCGCTTTATCAAATATTCGGCAAGCCGATTTTTGGGCTTATTCGCCACGATAGCGGTTTCACCCGTTGTGGAGTCATAGCTTATTTCAGTCGGTTTGTTCATTGTTGCCATTTCGCCCGTTGTCGGGTCGTAGCTTTTTTCAGTCGGTTTGCTCATTATAGCCATTTTCCCGGTCGTGGGGTCGTAAGAGCGATAGTTACCAATGTTTTTTTGTTTTGTATACATTTTTTATCTCCTTTTTTTGTTGTTTTCTACAACATTTTTCATATATATTTTTTTGCAACCAAAAACAGCCCGATTTTGCTTATCAGACTGTTTCTCCGCACTATATATGCTGTTTTCTATGTCCTGCCGAAAATTTTCCGCACCTTTTCGCCATTCTCGTAAATTATTTTCATTTCTGATTGCTCTAAACAAACCGTTTGCCTGCGGCGTGCCCTTTTAGTTGTATATTTATACTGCTAATTACTTTAGCAAATCCTTCAGCTTCATTATATCAAATACCGTTATTTTGATATCAAACACTTCGCCATCCAGAATATGGTAACTTATGTTGTAACCAATTGCCGGCTTGCCCATAGCTATTACGTCTTTAAGATGTTGCTTGCCCGACTCTGTTACTACATTAAACACACCATCAATCATCTCCCCATAATATATTACAACATAATCAAACGGAACATCATATTCCACACCATTGTCATACTCTTCCTCATTTGCCAAAAACTCGGCGTAGGTTATACCCTTCTTATTGCTTTTGCTTATATAATTGGGCAAAATATCCCCATAGGCCTCCGCCAGCTCCTGCGCCGTGCTGCCTATCTTTATGCCACGCTTTGTCTCAAGCTCCCTTCCCGCATAGATTTCCTCCAACTCCTCTGCGAAAAAAAATCTCCCGGATTCATAATCTTCCGATTTCAATATACACCTGCCGTCCCCATAAAGATCATAATCCTCCTTAGTAAGCGGCTCTGTTTGAGCAGCGGGCGCGGCTGGAGTCTCCGTTTCGTCAGTCAGCACATCCTTCAAGTCCATTATATCAAATGACAGTATCTTGATATCGAACACTTTTCCATCCAGAATATTGTAATATATGCTATAGCTCATTGCCGGCTTGCCCATAGCTATTACGTCTTTGAAATGTTGCTCTCCAGGTTCTGCTCCCACATTAAAAACACCATCAATCAGCTCCCCGTAATATATCACAACATAATCATGATTTTTCTTACCATTATCATACTCTTCTTCATTTGCCAAAAACTCGGCATAGCTTATGCCC
>CAYXFB010000026.1:0-32889 GCA_964464145.1 uncultured Christensenella sp. | reverse complement strand
ATTTCGTATGTGCTAAGCTATTCGTGTCTTGTGACATTCTTAAATCCTCCATTTGTTTTTTTCTTGGTTGGCAGACCAAGTTTATTCTATCAAATGGAGGTTTTTTCTTCCCCTCGCTAAAGCTCTTTTTGTACCACTGGCATAGCCAGTGGTTTAGCACAAAAAAAGAGCCGCGGCCATTATCTTCGCCGCGACTCACATTTCCAATAAATCCGCCCTACTTCCTACCCTCGCCAAACCGTCCCGTAAAATCGGTACTGCTCACGTCCTTCAGCGGGAATTTCACCGGTTTTCCGGTGGCCGCCGCGAGGTACACGCCCAGCACCATCTCAAGAGCGCGCCTGCCCGCGTAGCCGTCTATATAGGGCGCGCGGTCGTTTTTGATAGCGTCTATCATGTCGGGGTATAGCGAGGCGTGGCCGTTTCCGTATACGTTTTTAGGAGTTTCCAGCGTTTCGGCCTTCACGCTTTCCGCCTCGTCCTGCCCGTCCGCAAACATCCATTCGTCTATCTGGTTGAGCGACTTTCCGCCCGCCTTGGTGGTTCCCTTTTCGCCGAACATATACAGCGTTTCTTCAAGGTTGTCCGGGTAAAGTATTGTTGTTCCCTCTATTATGCCATACTTGCCGTTCTTGAATTTCACAAGCGCAAGCCCGGTGTCCTCCGCTTCTATATAATCATGACGAAGCTGATCCGTATAGGCGATAACCTCGTCCACTTCGTCGCCCATCATCCAGCGCAGCAGGTCTATGGCGTGTATGCTCTGATTCATCAGCGCGCCGCCGTCCTCAGACCACTTTCCGCGCCACGCCGCCTGACGGTAATAATCCTCATCCCGCAGCCACCGCGCGTGTATCGTGCCGTAAAACATCTTGCCGTAGCGCCCGCCTTCAAGAGCGCCGCGTATCTTTTGTATGGATTTATTGAAACGGTTCTGGTGGCAGGCGCACACCTTGGCGCCGCTCTTCTCCGCCGCCTCAAGCACGGCGTCTATATCCGCAAGCGAAAGCGCAACCGGTTTTTCAATTATAACGTTTATGCCCCGCTCAACGCAGTAAAGCGCTATCTTGGCGTGCGCGCCACTGTCCGTCGCTATGGCTATAAGCTCCGGCTTCTCCGTGTCCACCAGCTCTTTATAGTCGGTATAAAACCTCGCGCCCTCTATGCCGTATTCCGCCGCTCTATCCTTCATCTTCTGTTCGTCAATATCGCACAGCGCCACTATATTAAGCCCCTGCTCTATCGCCGCCTCTATGTGGTTGGGAGAAACGCGTCCGCAGCCTATCAAAGCATAATCCATCAAATTTACCTCCGCAAATATTTTATGCTTCCATTATACTCCCCGGTCTGTTAATATGGAAGCAAGTTAATACATGTTTTTGGTGCCATATATTATGGGTAAAAGGGAAGCCGGTGCGAATCCGGCGCAACCCCCGTTGCCGTAATGGGTGATCCGAGGCGAAAAAAGCCACTGTGCGAAGCATGGGAAGGCCGCCTCATAAGGAGAAGACCCCAAAGCCGGAAAACCTGCCTGAAACGTATTGTCTAAATCTTTCGGCGGGAAAGATGCGGTTTTATTTAAGCTGTTGCCGAGGGTGCAACCGCTTATTTTTTTGCATCGGCACAACGCCGGTAAAAAACGGAGGAAGTATCATGTTCAAAAGATCTATTGCGGTCCTTATGACCGCGCTGTTCGTACTGCTGCTGCCCGCTATGGCATTCGCGGGCGATGTGCAGCCCATGCCTACCGATACGGGCGCGGCGCTGCAAGAGGTGACCTCACTGCCGGACGAAGCGCCGGTTATAGACGAAGTTCCCGCACAGCCCGAAGCGGCTCCGGCCAGTGATGCCGCTACCTACCACGAGGGCGAGACGGTGGGCAGCGTCACCGTGACGCTGGAAAACACCACCTACAAAGAGGGCGCGCCCTGGACGGGCGTGAAGCTGGATTCCGTTTCGGTGCCCATATATGGCGATTCCACAATGATGAACGCCGTAACGGACGCTCTCGATCAAAGCAAAACAGAATACGTTTTCAATCCCGAATTCGGCGGCTACATCACCTCCGTCGCGGGCTTGACTGCGGGCGACGGCGCGGCCACGGGCGGCTGGATGCTATCGCAGAACGACTGGTTCACCGAGGTGGGCGCGGGAGATATATCGGTTGCGAACGGCAGGCTCAAGGACGGCGATTCCCTGTCGCTCATGTATTCCATGAACTACGGCGCAGACCTGGGAAGCGATTTCAACAGCAACGACAAGAGCGTAAAATCCGCCAAAATAAACGCGGGCAAGCTCAGCCCCGCCTTCAACGCGAACACGTCATACTATACGCTGTATCTGTCCAAGGGCGAAAATAACGTGAGCATAGTCCCCACGGCGGCAAACAAGAATTTTCAGGTACGCATATTCGCTAACGATTCGGAATACGCGCGCGGCGAGGCCATCCCTGTGAAAGAGGGCAGCATGATACTGGTAAAATGCGGCGACCCCGCATGGCCAACCATGAACGCGGGCTCGGAGGAGATACCGGGGGAGGTATACACATTCAATGTCACATACAAGCCCCAGCCCATACCAAAGCCCGCCAATCTCAAAGCGGCGGCGGTAAAGAACGGCGCGAAGGTAACGTGGAGCAAAGCTGCGGGCGCGGACGCCTATCAGATATACCGTTCAGAGAAAAAGGCGGGCGGCTATAAGCTCATAAAGGCCACGAAATCCTCCGCTTTCACGGATTCCGGCCTTAGATCCGGCAAGCTGTACTATTACAAGGTGATACCCTACAGCGTAACGGAGGGCGTGAAAACAAAGGGCGCCACGGCGGGTCCGGCGGCGGTTCGTCCCAAATAATACCGCCTGCCCAAATCGCGCGGTAGTAAGGTTACATGAAAATGCCGCACTACATGTTTGCGGCGAAAAACTATGCTGAAAAAAATATTTACAACTATATTGGCGGCAACAATGCTGGCGGGGCTTTGCACCAGGCCGGCTTTTGCCGTTTATGAGGAGCCGGTTTTAGAGGCGGAAACGGCCAGCGTGGAAGTGGCGTCGTCGGACGAAGCGCCACCCATGGACGAGGGGCTCATAATAGAGGAGCTGCCCGCCGTAGAGGAGGGCGAAACGCAGGCGCAGGCGGCGGCTCCGCCCGACGCGGCGAAGCTAAAGGCCTTGATCTCCCAAATTTCCGCCTACCAGCTCAGCACGGTGAAAAACCCCACGCTGGCCGTTGCGCACGGTGAGTGGACGGTGCTTTCGCTGGCGCGCGCGGGCAGCATAACGAAGGAGTTCAAGCAAACATACCTTGCCAACCTATACGCCGCGCTGGACGAAAAGGGCGGCGTACTCTCCAAAACGCAATACACGGAATATTCACGCGTGGTGCTGGCGCTTTCGGCCATAGGCGAAGACCCGTCCGCCGCCAACGGCTACGATCTGCTGCTGCCCCTGGCCGATTTTGACAGCGTGGTAAAGCAGGGCGTGAACGGCGCTGCCTGGGCGCTGCTGGCGCTGGACGCCAAAAAGTACGACGTACCAAAATCCACCTTCAAAAACAAGACCACGCGCGAAAAGCTTATTTCACACATAGTGAAAAACCAGCTCGCGGACGGTGGTTTTTCGCTGCTCACCAACGCGGCCTCGGGCGATGCCGACCTCACGGGCATGGCAATAACGGCGCTCGCGCCCTACCGTTTCCAAAACGGGGCGGTAAGCAGGGCGATAGACCGCGCGCTCACCTTCCTCGGCAGTAAACAGTTCAAAAACGGCGGCTGGGGGCTGTGCGAGAGCACCGCGCAGGTGATCACGGCACTTTCCGCGCTGGGCATAGCGCCGGACGATCCGCGCTTTGTAAAGGAGGGCGCGCTGCCCTATGACGGCCTCATGCGTTTTTACATAGAGGACGGCTCCTTCGCGCACACGGCGGGCAGCAGCGCAAACCCCATCGCCACAGATCAGGCAATGTACGCGCTGGTCGCCATGCGGCGCAGCCTTACCGGCATGCCCCCGCTTTTCGACATGACGGACAGCGCGCCCGCGCCGGACAGCGGCGTAAAGGATGTGACGGACGCAATAGACGCGCTTCCGCAAAACCCCGGCATCGCCGCAAAGGGAAGGGTGACGCTGCTTATATCGCGTCTCGAAAAGCTGGCCGACTTCCCGGGCAAAGCGGCCTACCAAAAAAAGCTGGCCGCCATGAAAAGCGCGATCGAAGCAACAGAAGCCCACGTAAAGCGGCTGGATGAAGATATCTGGAACAAGCTGGATCCCAAAAACATAACGATCGCCGATTCCGAAACGATCTCCGCGCTCATGAGCACGTACGAATCGCTAAAAGAGGCCGACCGCGCCTACGTTAAAAACGCGCAGAGCCTGCTTGTGGCCAAGAGCATAGTGGATGCGCTCTCACGCGGCGTGATCCCCGCTAAGGTGTTCGAAAACATTCGTGGCAGCGAGCAGACCTACAGCTACGGCGGCGCGGGCTACACGCTGAGCTTCAAGGGTACGGACGTCACCGCTCCGGCCGACATGGCGGCGGGCGTGAAGGCTGGTTCACCTTCCCCGCTGCCCGCGCTCAAAAACGCCTACTGGGTCTCTTTAGCGGAGGCGGATGCGCTGCCCACCACGGTAAACGTTTCGGTGGGCGTGGAGGTTGCGGACGGATCGTATGCTCTATACCGTTACGCTTCGGGCAGGCTGGAGCGCGCGGGCAGCGTGGCGGTGTCGGGCGGCGTACTGTCCCTTTCCACCTCCCGCGGCGGAGATTTCGCGCTGGTAAGCTCCGCCAAACCGCCCACACTGCGGGTGGGCAAAACGCGGGACGGCAAGGCGGACAAGCTTGAAAAAAGCATATTCGAGCAGATAAAGGGGCAGGACGTGAACATACTCATAGAGGGCGAAACGGACGCGGGCTACGCCTACCGCCTCACCTTCAACGGCGAAAACATAAGCGCCGCCACCCCTTTTGATCCGCAGATAAACACGGGCGGCGCAAACGCGTCCTTCATAAATCTGCTGGCCGAGGACGCATTCATAATGGATTTCGCGCACGAGGGCGAGCTGCCCGGAAAAATGCTGGTGGAGATCGAAACGCCCCTTGCGGACGGCGAATATCTGCTCTTTTATTTCGATGAAGCAGAGCAGCGCGCGTTGCCGGAACAAAAGGTGACTGTAACGGACGGCTGGGCGAGCTTTTTCATGGAGCATTGCAGCGACTGGTTCATCGCCGCGCGCGCCAAAAAAGCCAGCGTTTCAGAGCTGCTGAACGCGGAAGCCGCACCTGCCATAGCGCAGATCGAAACGCCCACGGCACCGCCCCCGCCGCCCGCACCGTCCGCGCCGGCCATTGCCGCACCGCCGCCCGCCGCGCCACGGCAAAGCGGTGGCAACACGGCGGCAATAATTTGCACTTTAGCCGCAGCGGCATTCATAACAGCGGCGGCGCTCATATACAGAAAAAAGAGAAAGGCAAGTAAAAGTGAAGCGTAACATATTTTTGATCTTCGTACTCATTGCGGCAATTATAGCCCTGGCGGGCTGCTCTGCCGCGCCGCCCGCACCGCCCGCGCAAACAGCGGCGGCGGCAGTATCGGCCACGCCCGCACCTCCCGCGCCCACCCTTTCGGCTCAGCCGGAGCCCTCCACAACACCTCCGCAAACGCCGGAGGATGAATATTTTGACGTGGAGGACGCCAAGGTCGCGGGCGCGAACAGCGAGGAGCTTGAGAAATATCTCAACAAGGCAAACACATACACGGAGGGCGATCCCTCGCTTCGCGATCTTTACGACACCGCCCCCGTTCCGGACGGCATGCCGCAGCCCGTGGAGTCTCAGGACGCTTCGGTGAACAAGGACAACGCGCTTAGCTGCACGCTTTTAATAGAGTGTTCGTCCATACTCAACAATATGGACAAGTTCAACATGGACAAAATGGAGCTGCTTGCGGCGGACGGCGCTATATACGCCGCGCGCGAGGTCACCTTTTACGAGGGCGAGAGCGTTTTCGACCTGCTGCTGCGCGAAACTCAGAATGAGCGCATACACATGGAATTTGAAAGCGTGCCCGGCTATAACAGCAACTACATAGAGGGCATAGGCAACATATACGAATACGACTGCGGCGAGCTTTCGGGCTGGATGTATTCGGTGAACGGCTGGTTCCCCAACTATGGCAGCAGCCGCTACGCCCTGCAGCAGGGTGATGTGGTCGAATGGCACTACACCTGCGACCTCGGGCGAGATTTTGGCGTAAGCTGGCAGCGCCCGCGCTGAGTTCGGAGCAAATATGATACTCGATTGTTTTTCCACCTACCACCCATCCATAAATTTCGTGTATTTCGCCTTTGTGATACTCGTTACCATATTCTTGTACCATCCCGCGCTGCTGGCGATATCATTTTGCGCGGCAATGGCCTATTCGGTGTACCTGCGCGGCGCGAGGGCGCTAAAATTCAATCTGGGCGCGCTGCTGCCCGTTATGGCGCTGATGGTGGCCATAAACGTGCTCACCAACCACGCGGGCGTCACCATACTCACCTACTGGCAAAACAACCCCATAACGCTGGAATCCATACAGTTCGGCTGCGCCGCCGCCGCAATGCTGGCCGCCGTAATAATGTGGTTTTCCTGCTACAGCGAGGTCATGACCTCGGACAAATTCGTGTACCTCTTCGGGCGGGTGATACCCTCGCTTTCGCTGGTGTTTTCAATGGCGCTGCGCTTTGTGCCTCGCTTCACCACGCAGCTAAAACGAACGGCGCGCGCTCAAGCCTGCCTTGGCCATTCGGCGGCCTCGGGCGGCTGGCTGTCCCGCGCCCGCCACGGCCTGCGCCTGCTTTCCATCATGGCCACCTGGGCGCTTGAGAACGCGGTGGAAACGGCGGACTCCATGAAGGCGCGCGGCTACGGCGCCGCCAAACGCACCGCCTACTCCATATACCGCTTCGACGCGCGTGACAGAGTTCTTTTCCTGGTGCTGGCCGCGCTGCTGGCCGCCATACTGGCGGCTATAGCGGCGGGCGTCATTTCGGTGCGCTACTTCCCCTCCTTCAAAATGAACGCGAGCAGCCCGCTCAGCCTCTTTGCGCTGGCGGCTTTTTCGGCGGTGTGTTTTCTTCCGCTCATACTTCAGGCAAAGGAGGAAGCCGCATGGCGCTTTTCGATATCCAAGCTCTGAGCTTCACCTACCCCGAAGCGAACGCGCCCGCTCTGCGCGGTATCGATTTGAGCATAGCTGAGGGCGAATTTGTGGTGGTCTGCGGCGCGTCAGGCTGCGGAAAATCCACGCTGCTGCGGCAGCTAAAGCCCGCGCTCACACCATACGGAGCGCGTGAGGGCAGCGTTTTATATCGAGGCGCGCCCATAGCGGAGGCGCCCGCTTTGGTTCAGGCGGCGCAGATAGGCTTTGTGCTGCAAAATCCGGAAAACCAGATAGTGACGGACAAGGTGTGGCACGAGCTTGCCTACGGCCTCGAAAGCATAGGCGCGCAAAGCGGCACCATTCGCCTGCGCGTGGCCGAGATGGCCAGCTTTTTCGGCATACAGGGCTGGTACAGAAAAAATGTGAGCGAGCTTTCGGGCGGGCAAAAGCAGCTTTTGAATCTCGCCTCCATCATGGCTATGCAGCCCGCCGCGCTCATACTGGACGAACCCACCTCCCAGCTTGACCCCATCGCCGCGACCGATTTCCTCGCCACGCTGCGCAGCATAAACCGCGAGCTGGGCACAACGGTGATACTTTCCGAACACCGGCTGGAAGATGCATTCCCGCTTGCGGACAGAGCGGTGGTGATGGAGCGCGGGCAAATCATAACGCAGGGCGCGCCGCGCGAAGCCGCCGCATTCCTCGCGCGCGAAAAGCACAGCATGCTATACGCCATGCCCTCGCCCGCGCGCGTATATTTTGCGCTGGAGCAGGGCGACAAAGCCCCGCTGACCGTGCGTGAGGGTCGGGCGTTTTTGCAGAAATATCCGCCGCGCGACATGCCGCCGCAAGCCGAAAAGCCACACGCCGAGGCCGTGCTCACCGTGACGGACGCTTGGCTGCGCTACGAAAAAAACGGCGCGGACGTGCTGCGCGACTTCAATTTGAGCGTGCCCCGTGGCGAGCTTTTTTGCATAGTGGGCGGCAACGGCACGGGCAAAACAACGGCGCTTTTCGCAATAGCTGGCGCGGTCAAAGCCTATCGCGGAAGGTTTACCTACGAGAGCGCGGACATAACTCGGCTTTCGGCAAGGGAGCGGGCGCGGCTGGGCATGGCAATGCTGCCGCAGGACCCGCAAACGCTGCTGCTTTGCAGCACGGTGCAGGAGGATCTGCTGGAAATGCTGGACGGCAGCGGTATGGACGCGGCGCAAAAGCAAAAGGCCGCCCGCGAGGCAGCGGAGCTTACCGAAATAACGCCGCTACTCCAAAAGCACCCTTACGACATAAGCGGCGGCGAACAGCAGCGCGCCGCACTCGCCAAGGTGCTGCTCACCAAGCCCAGGCTGCTGCTTTTAGACGAGCCCACCAAGGGTATGGACAGCTTTTTCAAGCGCAAATTCGCGGGCATACTCAAAAAATTGCTCGAGGGCGGCACCACAATACTCATGGTGTCGCACGACATTGAATTTTGCGCCAGCTATGCCGACCGCTGTGCGCTCTTCTTTGACGGCGGAATCGTCACCGAGGGCCAGCCGCGCGCCTTTTTCGCGGAGAACATGTTTTACACAACGGCGGCCGGACGCATGGCGCGCGGCCGCTTTACGGGAGCGGTAACTGTGGAGGATATTGCAGAGCTATGCAAAACGAAGTGAGCCAAAAAACAAAGCTGTCCCGCCGCACGCTGCTTTGCACGGTGCTCGTTTTGGCCTGCATTCCCGCCGTGATAGCGGTGAACATACTGTTTTGGGCGGATCGCAGTTACTACCTCACGGCCACCATAATAATTGTGCTGTCCATACTGCCCTTCGCGCTGGTGTTTGAGGGGCGGCGGCCAAAGG
This sequence comes from uncultured Christensenella sp., assembly GCA_964464145.1. Classification (GTDB taxonomy): domain Bacteria; phylum Bacillota; class Clostridia; order Christensenellales; family Christensenellaceae; genus UBA5399. The sequence goes on along the minus strand of CAYXFB010000026.1, from coordinate 23,909 downwards.
CGCGCGAGCTGGTGGTTATCGCCGTTTTAGTGGGCATCGCGGTGGCAGGGCGGGCTGCCTTCTTCTTCGCGCCGCAGTTTAAGCCCATCGCGGCCATCGTTATAATAGCGGGCATATGCTTCGGCGGCGAGGCGGGCTTCATGGTGGGCGCACTTTCCGCCTTTATATCCAACTTCCTGTTTGGGCAGGGGCCGTGGACACCCTGGCAGATGTTCGCCTACGGCATAATAGGGCTTTTAGCCGGGCTGCTGTACCAAAAGCGGCTGCTTTCTGCCAAGCGCCTGCCGCTCTGTGTGTTTGGCGCGCTCTGCGCGCTGCTCATATACGGGCCGCTGCTGGATATATCCTCCGCTATGATGGCCACGCCGAATATAAGCCTGCCCGCCATATCGGCATACCTTATTACCGGGCTGCCCTTCAACATAGTGCACGCGGTGGCCACCGTATTCTTCCTCGCCGTACTGGCCAAGCCCATGATAGAAAAGCTGGAGCGCGTCAAGAAAAAATTCGGCTTTCTGCGCCCATAGAGCATTTGCTTTTATGTTGTGCGCAGCGTCATTTCGCGCTGCTTGGCCGTAAGCTCCTTCATTTCGCGCAGTATGAATATAACGCACAGCGCAACGGAGGCCGCGTCCGCTATCGGGCCCGCGTACACCACGCCGTCTATTCCCATCACCATGGGCAATATGAGTATGAGCGGTATCAAAAATATTATCTGCCTTGTGAGCGATATGAATATGCCCTTTTTGGCCTTGCCTATGGATGTGAAGAAATTGGCGGTCACGGGCTGGAGACCGTTCAGCAGCGTCATCATCATGAATATACGCATATACCTTTCGGCAAAGCTGAAATATTCGGCACTGCCCTCGCCGAATATACCTGTTATCTGGTGCGGAAAAAGCTGGAAGCAAAGGAAGAATACAAGCCCTATTATAAGCACTATTATGGCCGCTTTTTTGTATGTCTCCTTCACGCGGTCATACTGCTTTGCGCCGTAATTGAAGCCGTTTATAGGCTGGCAGCCCTGCGCGATACCTATGGCAAAGCCAATAAACAGTATATTCACCTTGGAAAGTATGCCCACCACGGCCAGCGGTATCTCGCTGCCATAGCTTGAAAGCGCGCCGTAATAGGTGACCACATTGTTCATAACCACCTGCACCACCATCATGGATAGCTGGTTGAAGCAGGAGGCGGAGCCCAGCGAAAATATTTTAGGCAGGTATTTACCGCGCAGCCTGAGCTGTTTTTTACCCAGCGGCGCCGACTGAAAACGCTTCAAAAAGTAAACGGCGGCCAGCGCTGCCGAAAGCATTTGGCCCAGTATGGTCGCCCAGGCCGCGCCCTCCATGCCCATATTGAGCCCGAATATGAATATGGGGTCGAATATAACGTTGAATATGGCGCCCGAAACCACGCATATCATGGCGTATTTGGGGTTTCCGTCCGCGCGTATCATGTGGCTGGCCGTGGTCGCGAACATTATGAAGGGGGATCCCACAGCTATTATGCTTCCGTAAGCAACGGCGTATGGCATGACCGGCTCCGTTGCGCCAAAGGCAAGCAGCATTGGTTTTAAGAACACCAGCGAGGCGGCCATGATGCCCACGCCAAATATCAATATGAGCACTATGCCGTTTCCAATGAAATGCCCGGCTTCCTCCTTTGCGCCCGCGCCCATTTTAAGGTTAAAGTTGGACGCGCTGCCTATGCCTATCAAAAGCGCCACCGCCAAGGTTATCGTTACCAGCGGGAAAACAACGTTCGTCGCCGCGTTTCCCAGCATTCCCACCCCCTGGCCGATGAATATTTGATCAACTATGTTATACAGCGACGTCACCAGCATGCTTATTATTGCCGGTACCGAAAACCTCGCTATGAGCTTACCTATTTTTTCCGTTCCCAGGGCACTTTGACCCGACCCCCGCTTTACCGTCTCTTCCATTACGCATTCCTTCCATGCACATACCCCGTGCTCACCCCAACCGGCAGCCTATATCCGCCCTTTTATCCGGCGTTATCAGCACCACGCCCTCCGCAGTGTACACGCCCAGCACAAGCACCTCGGAGGAAAAACCGGCGATGTTGCGCGGCGGAAAATTCACCACGCCCAGCACCCGCTTACCCGCGAGTTCCTCCGGCGCGTAAAGCTCTGTTATTTGCGCGCTGGACTGCTTTTGCCCTATTTCCCCACCGAAATCTATATACAGCTTATACGCGGGCTTTTTTGCGCGGGAAAAAACCTCCGCGCGAACGATCTCCCCCACCCGAATATCCAGCTTGGCAAAATCCTCGAAGGTTGCCATGCTACTTTGCTATGTTGCGGCTGCCCGGCTTTATCGCGGGGATGCCGCTCTTGCACAGCGGGCATTCCTCCGGCGCGTAGGAGACAACCTCCATAGGCAGCACCGCGCGGAAGGGCACGCCGAAATCCACGCCGCCGTTACTTCGGTCAACCACGCTGCCCACACCGGCGACAACTCCGCCCAGCGAACGTATGAGCTCCATAACCTCCACAACGGAGCCGCCCGTAGTAACAACGTCCTCCGTCACCAGCACGCGCGCGCCCTCGGGTATGCTGAAGCCTCGGCGGAATGTCATCTTGCCGTTTTCGCGCTCCGCGAACACATTTTTCACATTGAGCTGCCGACCCATTTCGTAGGCCATTATAATGCCGCCTATCGCGGGCCCTGCCACGAGGTCTATATCTATATCCGAAAACTGCTCGGCAAGCTGCTTGCATATCATTTCCGAAACGTCCGCATACTGAAACAGCTTGGCGCACTGCATATATTTATCCGAATGCCTGCCCGAGGTGAGCAAAAAATGCCCCTCCAGCATGACCTCTTTCTCCTTGAAAACCGCTATTATTTCTTCTCTTGAAAGCATATCTGTTCCCCTTTCCTGTCAATCCAATATAAGCGAGCCGGTCAGCTCCGTTATTTTACTTATTTGCTGCTCTTGCGCGAAGGCCGCAAGCTGCTCCGCTATTTTTTGCGTGGCGGAGGGCGTGTGCATGGTGGCCGTTCCCACCATCACGGCGTCCGCGCCCGCCATCATAAACTCCGCCGCGTCAATTCCGTCCATTATGCCGCCCATGCCAATTATTGGCAAGCCCAGATCCGCGCGGTACACCTCGTGCACCATTCTAAGAGCCACCGGCTTTATGGCCGGGCCGGACAGCCCGCCCGTAACGTTGGCCAACACAGGCCTGCGCGTTTTGGCGTTTATAGCCATGCCCGTTATGGTGTTTATGAGCGAAAACGCGTCCGCGCCGCCCTCCTTGGCCGCGCGCGCCATGTCCGCAATGCTGGTGACGTTGGGCGTAAGCTTCACTATCAGCGGCTTTTTGGCCACTTTCTTAACGTTCTCCACCACTCCGGCAAGCGTTTTCGCGTCCGTGCCGAAGTTTACCCCACCATGCTTCACATTGGGGCAGGATACATTTATTTCGTACATGGCGATATCCGTATCGTTGAGCCTCTCGGCCACATACACGTAATCCTCCACCGTGGCGCCCGCGATGTTGGCGATCTGCACGGTATCCAAGCGCTTTACGCGCGCGTACATATTCGCTAGAAAATCGTCCACGCCCGGGTTTTGCAGCCCCACGGCGTTCAGCACACCGCTGGCCACCTCCGCTATGCGAACGGGCGGGTTGCCGTTTCTTTTTTCGCGCGTCAGCGCCTTGAGCGCTATGCCGCCAATGGCCGAAACGTCCATATACATGGCGTATTCCTCGCCGAAGGCAAAGGTGCCCGAGGCGGCGATCACAGGATTTTTGAGCTTCACGCCCGCTATATTCACGCTCATGTCCATATCGCGTCCACCTCCTTTATGCCGAACACCGGCCCCTGCACGCATATCCTCTTATACTCGCCGTTCACAGAGCAGGAGCAGGTGGCGCAGCCGCCCGTGCCGCAGCCCATGCGCTGCTCCAGCGAAACCTGCGTGGGCACGTTGCCAACCACCTTGGAAAGCGCTTTAAAGAAGGGAGCGGGCCCGCAGGATAGTATTACGTCCGGCGTATCCTTTTCGAGCTCACTTTGCAATAGCTGTGTGCAAAAGCCGTGGAAACCGCAGCTTCCGTCATCCGTGCTTATGTGCGTCTCCGCAAAGGCTTCAAATTCAGCCTGCTGATATACGCAATCCGCAGACCTAAAGCCCAGAAAAGCCTTATATTCCCTGTCCGGGAATTTGTCCGGCAGCGAAAGCAGGGGCGCGCAGCCTATGCCTCCGCCCACCAGCCAGATCTTCTTCATCTCCGGCTTCACCATAAAGCCGTTTCCAAGCGGCGCGAGTATATCCAGCACATCGCCCGCACCCGCCTCGGTAAGTCGCGCGGTGCCCTTTCCCATAACGCTGTAAGCAACGGCGATCTCCTTTTTTTGCGCGTCCACGCGGTTTATGCTTATGGGTCGCCGCAGCAGCAGCTCTCCCGAGCCGGGTATGTCTATATGCATGAACTGACCGGGTCTGAACAGCTTCAATATGCCGTCCGGGCAGTCCATCACCATCAGGTAGGTGTTTGCGGCAATCGGCACGTTCCGCTTCACCGCCACGCTAAAATGTTTTTCAATCAGCATTTTTTCTGTCCTTCCAATTATCCACCATCTCCATAAATTCATCGAAGAGATAGGCCGTATCCTCCGGGCCGGGCGCGGCCTCGGGGTGGAACTGCACCGTGAACATGGGGTAGCCCACGTACTTTACGCCCTCTATGGTCTGGTCGTTCCAGCTCTTGTGGGAAATGACCGCGCAGTCCGGAAGCGAACGTTTTTTTATGGTATAGCCATGGTTTTGCGAGGTTATATACACACGGTTGCGCTGCATATCCTTCACGGGATGGTTGGAACCGCGGTGGCCGTACTTTAGCTTTTCGGTATCCGCGCCCATCGCGAGAGCCAGTAGCTGATGGCCGAGGCATATGCCGAAAATGGGCAACTCGCCCGCCAGCGCGCCTATGTTTTCTATTATCTGCACGTTCTCCTTGGGGTCGCCCGGGCCGTTTGTGAGCATCAGCCCGTCAAAGCCACCCGCCAGTATCTCCTCGGGCTTTGTGAGCGCGGGAAAAACCGTTATGGCGCAATCCCTGCTCTTCAGGCTGCGCAGTATGTTGCGCTTCAGCCCGAAGTCCAGCACGGCTATGCTGCGGCTGCCCTCCTCGCTGTACACATATTCTTTGTCGGTGGAAACCTGCTCCACCGGCTTCTTTGTTTCGTACACCTTCATTTCCTCTATCTGCGCGGCGGAGGGCGGGTTTATAGTTATTATGCCGTGCATCGTGCCGCGTTCGCGTATGGTGCGCGTGAGCTCGCGCGTGTCTATGCCGCAAAGGCCGACTATGCCGTGTTTTTCCATGTATTCGTTGAGGGAACCTTTATTGTTCCAGTTGGATGGCTCGCTGCAGACCTCGCGCACCACAAAGGCGCGCACCTGCGGCCCGGCCGACTCCGAAACGGCCTCGTCCATGCCGTAGTTCCCTATGAGCGGATAGGTCATCGTCACTATCTGGCCGCAATAGGAGGGGTCTGTTAAAACCTCCTGATAGCCCGTCATGCCCGTGTTGAAAACCACCTCGCCCATTATGTCGCGCTGTGCGCCAAAGGGCTCGCCCTTAAATATCGTTCCGTCCTCAAGTGTAAGGTATGCCATTATACAATCATTCCTTTCCCCATGCGCGATACCGCCGCGCCGTGTACCTCAAAATATATATATCCGGAAAGCCGTGACTTTCGTTTTATCAATAGCTTATGCCGTTCTCCGCGAATGTGCTCAGTATATCGCTGCGCATATCCAGCACGGCCTGCCGCGCCGCCTTATTAAACTCCATGCCCGCGTATTTTTCGCTCCTATAGGCCGTGAGTATGGCGCGCGAATTGTTTACCACGCCGCCCCTGCCCTTTTTATCAAAATTGGGCAGCAATCCTGCCGCGCTACCGCCCTGCGCGCCGTAGCCGGGTATCAGCACAAACATGCCGGGGTGCGCCGCGCGAAGCTTTTGCGCCTGCTCCGGATAGGTGGCGCCAATCACCGCGCCCACCGCCGAATAGCCGTATTTTCCCACCGTGCTGCTCCCCCAGCGCTCCACCATATCCGCCATGTGCTCATATATGGCCTTGCCTCCCGAAATGAGGTCTTGCAGCTCTCCCGATGATTTATTCGATGTTTTCACGAGAACGAATATGCCCCTGCCAAACTTTTCGCAATCGGCCACAAAGGGCGCTATGCCGTCCGTGCCGAGGTAACCGTTCACTGTGGCAAAATCCGCCGCGAAGGAATCGTGCTCCGCGCCGTCCACCGTTGTTTTGCCGAGATAAGCGGAGGAATATGCCTCCGCGGTAGCGCCGATGTCGTTTCGCTTTACGTCCGCTATGACTATCAAGCCCTTTTGCTTTGCATAGGCTATGGTATCATAAAAAGCCTGCACTCCCGCCGGCCCGTACATCTCATAGTAAGCAGACTGCACCTTCACAGAGGGCACGATATCGTAAAAGCCGTCTATGAGCGCCTTGTTGAACTCTAATATATTGGCCGCCGCGTGTGAAAGGGGTTCGCCTTCGCCGCGCGCAAAGTCGGCCGGAAGATATTCGTATTTTGTATCCAGCCCCACGCAAACCGGGTTTTGCATCTGCGCTATGCTCTCTATCAGCTTATCTATTATATTATTCGCCATGTGTCACATTCCCCCCGAATATAGTATACACCACTTTTCCGCATAATTCCCTACCCAAAAATGGAGAGTTTTGCGATTTTGAGAAAATATCGTCCGCCGTGTAGGTGTATCTTTCCTTTATATCCACCAGCGCCATGTTTGCGGTCTCGCCCTCGGCCAAGCGCCCGCCGGCCACACCCAAAAGCTCGGCAGGCCGCGCGCTCAAAAGCCGCGCGATATACTCAAGCGATATCTTTCCGCTGTTATAAAGCTCCGTGATCGCCAATGGTAACGCCGTTTCAAAGCCTATTATGCCGAAGGGCGCGGTAGCGAAATCGCTCCCCTTCTCCTGCTTGGCGTGCGGCGCGTGATCGGTCGCTATTGCGTCAATAGTGCCGTCCAATATACCGGCTATCACCGCCTGCCTGTCCGCTTCGGAGCGTAGCGGCGGGTTCATCTTGGCGTTGGGGTCGCCACCGCGCACCGCCTCGTCCGTGAGCGTGAAATAGTGCGGGGCGGTCTCGCAGGTAACCTCCACGCGGTTTTTCTTGGCGCGGCGTATAAGCTCCACACTGCCCGCCGTGGATACATGGCATACGTGTATCCTGCCGCCCTTTAGCTGCGCGTAAAATATATCGCGCGCCGTCATGCTGTCCTCAATGGCGTTTGGTATGCCCGCAAGCCCTGCGGCCGCCGCCGCTTCGCCCGCGTTGGCCACGCCCGCGCCGCGATTTTTGAGATCCTCCTCGTGCAGCATCAGCAGTATGCCCTGCTCCTTTGCGCGCACCATAGCCTCCATCATCACCGCGTCGTCCTCCACGGGCAATCCGTCGTCCGAAAGCGCTATCGCGCCCGCCGCTTTGAGCGCCGCGAAATCGGTCAGCGCTTCGCCCGCCATGCCCTTGGTTATTGAAGCCACGGGCAGCACGGCGCAGGAGCCGTCCTTTGCCGCGCGGCATATTATGTCCTCCACGGCCGCCGCGCTGTCCACCGGCGGCTTTGTGTTGGGCATACAGCAAACTGCCGAATAGCCTCCCGCCGCCGCGCTGCGCGTTCCGCTGGCTATATCCTCCTTGTGGGTAAGGCCGGGGTCACGCAAGTGACAGTGCATATCTATAAAGCCGGGGAAGGCGTGCAGCCCCTCCCGGTCTATAGTCTTGCAGTCGGCGGAAATATTCGCCGAAATTTTGGCGATCTTGCCGCCGCGTACCAGTATATCCACGTCGGGCGTAAGGCCGTCCGCGTTCACAACGGTAACATTTTTGATAAGCAGTTCCATTATATCTCCTTAGGCAGTACCAAATTTAGCACTATACCGGCCAACGCGCTCAGGAATATGTTCGAAAGCGTAAAGGTGTCCGAAAATTGTATGCCGCCCGACAGACCCAGGCCTATCACCAGCATTATGGATATTATAATAAGATTGCGGCTGTGCGAAAAATCCAGCTGCGCCGAAGCCAGCGTCCGCAGCCCCACCGTGGCTATCATGCCGAACAGCAGTATGGACACGCCGCCCATAACCGCACCGGGTATGGAGCCCAGGAATATTGAGAACACGCCGAAGAAGCTCATTATTATGGCAAATATAGCCGCTATTCTGAGCGTGAGCGGGTTGTAGTTTTTCGTTACGGCCAGCACGCCCGTGTTTTCACCGTAGGTGGTGTTTGCAGGGCCGCCCATGAATCCGGCGAACATAGTGGCCACACCGTCGCCTAAAAGCGTTCTGTGCAATCCCGGGTCTTTTATAAAGTTCTTGCCCACAACGGCGCCGTTCGTCGTTATATCGCCTATGTGCTCCATGAAGGTCACTATCGCCACCGGCGTTATTATGCCTATGGCGCGCAGATCAAACTTGGGCAGATAGAAGGCGGGCACCTGAAAACCGAGGTTCGCGCCGCTCCCAAAGCCGGAAAAATCCACCTGACCCATGAGCGCCGCCACGAGGTAGCCAATGCCTATCGCGAATATTATGGGTACCAGCTTGAAGAAACCCTTCGCGAATATTGATATCACCACCATCGTAACAATAACCACCAGCGCTATCACCCAGCGCATCCACAGCACGTCCGCAACACCCGGCGCGGTGGGCGCGCTCAGTATGTTGGTGAAGGCCGTGGGCGCAAGCGTGAGGCCTATAACCATTATCATGGGTCCCACCACCACGGGCGGGAAAATTTTCATTACCTTGTCAACACCCACCAGCTTCACTAAAAGCGCCAATATTATATACACCGCCCCCGCGCAGATTATGCCGCCCGAAACGTAGGGCAGCGCCTCCTGATAGGCCGCCGAGGATATAAAGCCATCGACCGTTGGGTCGGCTCCGCTTATTTGCGTGGCCGTGATGATTATTACGCCTATGAAGGCAAAGCTGGAGCCAAGGAACACCGGCACCTTGCCCTTTGTGATAAGGTGGAACAGCAGCGTTCCCACGCCCGCGCAAAATATGGCCACGGACGGATTGAGACCGGTAAGTATGGGCACCAGCACCGTCGCGCCGAACATGGCGAACAGATGCTGGAACCCGAGCACAACGTTGTGCCCCATTCCGTACTGCTTGTGCAAAGATTTTTCGTTCATAAAACATACCTCCCAAATATTGTGATAAATATAATATCAACCCTTCGCATTGCTGCAAAGGAAAACCCCCTCGTTCCCGTCGAAATCGCTTACCTCCACCTTTACCGTCTCGTCCTTTGATGTGGGTATGTTTTTCCCCACAAAGTCCGCCTTTATGGGCAGCTCTCGGTGGCCTCTGTCCACCAGCGCGGCCAGCTTTATGTAGGCCGGGCGGCCGCTGTCCATTATTGCGTCCATGGCGGCGCGCGCCGTGCGTCCGGTGTAGAGAACGTCGTCCGCCAGCACTATTTTTTTACCGTTCACGTCAAAATCTATGCTGGTTTTGGCCACGCCCGTGCGCTCGGAAAGATCGTCGCGGTAAAATGTTATGTCCAGCTTGCCCGTTTGTACGGCGCTGCCCGTTATGGCCTCTATGTGCGCGGCGATATAGCCGGCCACGCTCACGCCCCTGCTCATTATGCCCACCAAAACGAGGCCGCTACGGTCTGCGTCGCTCTCTATTATCTGGTGCGCCATACGCTTTAGCGTGCGCTGCATGGCCGCTCCGTCCATTATCTCCGTTCTCATGGCAATCTCACCTCATAAAAAAAGCCTCTGCGCAAACCGTGGGCACGCAAAGACATACACGCAAATATAACAAAAATACGCTATGCCTTACGGGCCTCTCTATGGACCAGTTTAAAGGCTATATTTGACCTAACACAGTATAGCACAAAAAGGCGCTCATGCACAACAGTTTATTCATCTGTTCATTTTGAAATATTGTGATAGAATATACGCATGAATGAAAAATTATTCACGCTATATCTGAAATGGCTGGACGTAAAGAACGCATTTACATATTTATTTTGCGAAAGGCCGCGCGGCCTCGATTTTGCGCGCAGCGCCCGCCCCTACCCCGCCTATTCGGACAACGTGAGGTACGAGCGCACCCCTTTCAAAATAACGAAGCGGGTGATGGCGAAAACACTTCAAAAAGACGCGCATATACTGGACGCGGGCTGCGGCAAGGGCTTTTTTATATACAGCCTGAAAAAGCTGGGCTACCAAAACGTGGACGGTCTGGAATATGACGCGGGGCTGCACGCCACCGCCAAGCGAAACCTCGCGCGGCTTGGCATGGAGGGCGTTACGCTGCACAGAGCGGACGCTTCCACGTTTAAAGAGCTGGACGGCTACGACGCCGTGTATATCTTCAATCCCTTTCAGGCAGTGGTGATGAACTCCTTCATAAAAAAAATAGAGGCCAGCCTCGAGCGCCGCCCCCGAAATTTTACCGTTATATATCTGAATCCCGTCGAATATAGGCTGTGGGACGCCTCGCCCGCCTTCGAGCTTGTGGAGGTTCGCACCGTGCGCAGCTTCCCGCACCGTCTGGACGCGCACTATTATATGCACAAGCCGGGCGGCCTGGGTTCGCCCCGCTTTTCGGAAATGCTGCGCTCCCGCCTATAGCTGCTGTGCGTCCAGTATGGCAAGCACTCGCACAAAATGCGGCGGCAGCGGCGCTTCCAGCTCCATACGCTCCGCTGTTATGGGGTGATCAAAGCCCAGCTTTTGGGCGTGCAGCAGCTGGCCTTCCAGCTTGAAGGGTGCCTTGAGCTTTGTATAAACCTCGTCACCCACCACCGGATGGCCTATGTGCTTCGCGTGTACGCGTATCTGGTGCGTGCGGCCAGTTTCTATGACAAATTCCACCAGCGTATATTTTCCGTAGCGCTTCAGCACGCGGTAATGCGTTATGGCCTCCCTGCCAGCGGGGGATACGGCCATTTTTTTGCGGTCGCGCGGGTGGCGGTCTATTCCCGTCACTATGGTGCCGCTGTCCGTCTTTAAATTGCCGTGGCACAGCGCTATGTATACCTTATGAAGCTTCCTGTCCTTTATTAGCGCGGAAAGCTCGCCGTGCGCCGCGTCGTTTTTCGCAATTATTATAAGGCCGGAGGTGTCCTTATCCAGTCGGTGCACTATGCCCGGCCGCAGCACTCCGCCAATTCCCGAAAGCCCGCCAATGCAAAATAGCGCGGCGTTCACCAGCGTACCCGTTTCGTTGCCCGCCGCCGGATGGGTCACCATGCCCTGCGGCTTGTTCACCACGGCAATGTCCTCATCCTCGTATATTATTTCGAGAGGTATGTCCTCGGGCAGCGCCTCCGCCGCCTTGGGCTCGGGCAGCTCTATTTCCACGGCGTCGCCCGCCTTGGGCTTATAGCCGGATTTCACAGCCGCTCCGTTCACGGTGATATCCCCCGCGTCTATGAGGTTCTTAATAAAAGAACGCGTATGCCCCTCCACCCGCTGTGCAAGGTACGCGTCCAGCCGCTCGTTTATATTTTCGTTTATATCAATCTTCAGATGCATCCTTTAGCTCTTTCCTGCTCTTTTCCCAAAACCATATCACGAACACCGCCAGCATCACCGCGCCCACGCACACAAAGCTGTCCGCCACGTTGAACACCGCGAAATCCACAAAATCGAACTGCATCATGTCCACCACGAAACCGCGGAACACCCTGTCTATAAGGTTGCCTATAGCGCCGCCCGCCACAAAGCAGAGCGACAGCTTAAAGAGCCACGAATTTATTTTTATATATTTGAAAAGTATGTACAGCACCACTATGGCCATAACGGCCGAAACTATCGCCAAAAGCCATGTCGCGTTGGATAGCATAGAGAAGGCCATGCCCGTGTTTTCCACGTAGGTGAGGCTCATAAAGCCGGGTATAAAGTCCACATAGCCGCCCGGCGCATAACGAATAACGTCCAGCGCATAAAGCTTCACCGCCTGATCTAAAAGCAATATGGCCCCAATAATTACTATAAACAGTATCCTCTGTTTTTTGTAGCTCATGATCTTCATACCGTAACAGTATACTCCATGCCAAAAGCAAACTCAATAAGCAAATATTACGATTGTATTAAATTTTCCGCAAAAAAGGCTGCGCGTTTCTTATACGCACAGCCCCTATTCTTCATACTATGTTATATCTGCCTGCTCTTCCTTATCAGCAGCACCGCCAGCACAACGGCCGCCGCCACCACTATTATAAGTATTACTATGAGCGTTGTGTTCATGCCGTCCTGCGCCGCCGGAGTCTCCTGCGGCTCGGGCGTCACTATCTCGCTGCTGGCCTCCGTGGACGGGCTGGGCGTGGGCTCCAGCGTTGGGTCGGGCTCGGGAGTCTGCGTTTCGCCCGGTATCACGGGCGGCGCGACATCGCTGTCCGTGAGCGAGAGCACCTCCAGCTTGCCGTCGCCGTAGTTTTGCAATATGGTATACACCTCGGTTTCGCCCTTCTTTATGTTGAAGGTGACCGCGTTGCCCGTCTTTACGAGGTCCGTTTTGTTGCCGAACACCACGGTAACGTCCGCCTTGGCCAGCTCGCCGCCATCCGCATTGGAAACGGATATGGTGTGGCTGCCCTTGTTTATTCCCGCGATATCGAAATATCCCCTGTCGTCCGTTGTGGCGCTCAGCTTTGTTTTATTGTCGTTGTTTATGTTCGAAACGGTCGCGCCCACTATGGGCCTGCCGTTCAGATCTATGAGATAGCCGTTGAAGCAGGGGTCCTCCGCCATCTCCTGCGGCTTATCGTGGCCGCCGGGGTCCTGCGTGGGCTTCACGGGCGCGGCTGCCTTGCCGGGAGCAAGCGGCTCGTCAGAGGCCTGTTTCAGCGTCAATAGCGTGTTTGAGTCGCCCTTTCTGCTTACCACCGTGTTTATGTATACATCCGGCCGTCCGCTCTTGTAGTTCACATCATACACGCCGCCCGTTCCGACCGAGGCGATAGTGGTTATGTTGGATTCATCGAAAACTATGTTGCACACGCCGCGCTGGTTTTTATCCGCGTCGAATATCTTTATGGTGTCGGCCTTGCCCGGCCTTATGCCCGCGAAATATATCGTACCGTCGCTGTTGGCTATAGACTGCGTATCGTTGTTCCACGTCGCTATATAGTTGGGCAGCGCTATACCGTCCGCGTCCATTAGGTTCATCTTCATGTTCACCGCCGCCGGCTGTGTGGTGGGAGTCGGTTCGGGCACGAATGTGGGTATGGGTTCGGGCGTAGGTATGGGTATTGGTACGGGCGTAGGCGTGGGCTTTGCCGTCGGCTTGGGCGTTGGCTTGGCCGTCGGTTTGGGCGTGGGCTTCGCCGTGGGCTGCGGAGTCGGCTCCGGTGTAGGCTCGGGCGTTGGCTCGGGCGTTGGTTCCGGCGTTGGCTCCGGTGTGGGCTCCGGTGTGGGCGTGGGGTCGGGATCGGGCTCTATGGTCGGCTCCGGATCGACCGTGGGCTCGGGCTCGTCCTTGCGGGATATGGCATTGTTTAGCACCAGCTTGCCGTTATCGTCGAAGGACAGGCGAAAATCTATGCCGTCCATAGTGTCCTTTTCCACGTTAACCTCATAGGTATAAAGCTGCACTCCGCGCGGCAGGTTCACCATACGCAGCTTTGTATCGTCCATAGGGCGGTTCAGTATCTCCGTTTTATCCGAGGGGTACATGTTTATTTTCACGGCGCCCAGCACATCGCCATCCTCGTTGAGCATATCCAGCACATAGCTTGTAATGGGCAGCTCGGGAAAATAGGCCTCGCCCCACTCCGTGGTGGTGTCGCTATACATAAGCTCCTCCTCGGAATCGCGCTGGAGCTCTATCTCGGCAGCCTGTAGCGGGCTTCCGTCCGCCGTCGTGAAGTACATATAAAATTGCGTATCCGGTATGTCCTCATCCATAGTATCGCCAATATACGCTGCCGGCTCTTCCTCGATATCCGTTTCCAGCGGTTTTTTGGCGAAGGCCACGCCGAATAAGGATAGCAGCAGCGCCGCCAGCAATGCCGTGCAAATAAGCCTCTTGAGTTTCATTTCCGTCCCCTCCCGTTTACCTTTTATATTATACATATAGATGTGCCGCGGCTCTAAAAAGTTCCATTTTGTGCGCCACATAATAAAAAAGAATGACCGTTTTCTCTAAGCGGCCATCCCTTTATGTATTGCTCAATCGTCTATTATTTCGTTCACTATCTGTTGCAGATTTTCCGTGCTCTGCCTAAAATCATAATCCGTCTGCTCCTTGGATTCCCGCAGTATATCGTTTAGATGTATGCTGGTGTCCGTCGCGGAGGTGTCAAGCTCTCTTATTTGCTGCGTAAGGCTGTTTATGGATTTTGTTATATCCACAGCGCTGGTAGTAAGGTCGCCCGCGTCCAGCAGATGCGTGTCCATATAGGCTGCCTGCTCCTCTAAGAACATCTTGAAACGGTTTTTGTATTCTTTTATTATTTTCTCGTACTTTAGTATTTCCTGCTTGGCGGCCTCCATCCTGAGATGGGTGCTCTCTATTACCGTTTTGGCGTTTTGGTTTGCTATCTCGGTTATCTTTTGCGCCTGCACCTCCGCCTTTTCTATGTAGGCAGTGGCGTTGCGCTGTGCCGTTATAACGGTGGCCATGAGCTTTTCTTCGATATCCTCCATTTTGTCGACCTTTTGCTTGTACTTGGATATCTCAGACTTCAGCGCCTCGTTCTTTACCAGCACTTCCTCATTTTCTTCCAGAAGCGATTCAAACTGCTTTATAATGTCGTCCAGAAATTCATCCACCTGTTCAGGATCGTATCCGTTGAATTTCTTTGCGAAATTTTTATCCAGTATGTCTTTCGGCGTAATATTCATGTCTTAAAACCGCCCCCCCTATTCCCTGTCGAGATAGTTATAATCGAAGCTTTCGGCAGTCATAGTGTCCGCCATGTTTGTGGAAACATCCACATTATAGGGCGCCACAACGAATATATTGCGCGCGGCCTTTCTTATGTTGCCGGAAAGCGCGTAAACAGCACCGCTTATGAAATCCAGTATGCGCTGAGCCACATCCGTATCCAGCTCGTCAAGATTCACAATAATGGGCTTCCTGTCCTTCAGGTTATCAATGATGCTTTGTGTATCCTCGTATGAAACGGGCTTGTATATGAGGACGCGCACCTTCGTGGTATCCGGTATACCGGAAATCTTGCCCGTGTTCGCCTTGCTCTTTTTATTGAACGGCCTCTCCTCCACGGGAGCATAATCGTCTTCTGGAAAGCTCATCATGTCCTCCTGCAAATCATCCTGGTCATCATAATATTCTTCTTCGTTTGGGTCAGTCTCCTCCAGTCCTATAAACGTGAGTAACTTCTTGCCAAATCCAGCCATAAAACGCCTCCTTGAAATATATCCGCCAACATAATTTCGGGACAATATTTAAGCATTGCCATAATCCCTCCGGCCGAAAACGGCAGTCCCTATCCTAACCATATTCGATCCTTCCAGTATGGCCGCCTCATAGTCCTGCGACATCCCCATAGATAGGTGTTCAATGCCGTCTATCTGCCCTGCCAGCCTGTCATATATTGCCTTCGCCTGCGCGAACACACTGCGCACACGAGACTCATCATCGGTATTCGGGCCTATAGTCATGATGCCCTTGATGCGCAGCCTGTCTTTTTTTTGCAGCATATCAATAAAAGCATCCACATCATCCGCATAGACCCCAGCCTTGGTCTCTTCCTTTGAAAGATTCAGCTGCACCAGCACATCAACAAGAGCGCCGCGAGATTCGCAGTGGCTTTGCAGCTTTTCCGCCAACGACTCTCTGTCCAGCGAATGAAGCAAATATATTTTCCTATCTATTATATACTTAACTTTATTCGTTTGCAACTGCCCAATTATATTCCATCTTACATCTTGTGGCAGCTCTTCGCTCTTGTGCACAAATTCTTGTACCTTGTTTTCGCCAAACATGCGCAATCCGGCCTCGTATGCCTCGCATATCTTTTCCGCGCCCACCGTCTTTGAAACGGCCACCAGCTCCACGCTTTCACGCGGTACGCCCGCCCTTGCGCAGCTGTGTTCTATATCCTCCAGCACCCGCTGAACATTTTCCGCTATACTTCCCACAAATAAACCCCTCAATGCGAAACTTTATCGCCCACGGTGAGCGCGCCGCCCTCGCCGCTGGCCTCCACTATGGAACTGCCGTCCTTATCTATGCGTATATTCACGGGCACAAAGCGTTTTTCGCCATCCGAAACCACCGTCACGCCCTTCACGCCGTTCTCTTCCTTTATTGCGCTGTCCGAAACCTTGAGCCCCTCGAACTTGGTGAACATCTTGGCGTCCGTGCGCCGCTCTGAGAGCAGCTCGCCAATATCGTCCAGCACCTCAACCACATATATATAACCATTTTCGTCCGAAATACTCCCCCGCACCGTTCCCTGATACTGTTTTGCGGGGAATTTTTCGAAAGCTATATCGAAGGTGGTGCCGTTTTGGAACTCTATCATAGATTTTGGCGACTCTATGAGCAAATACCATTTAAAATTGTTCACGAGGCGGTAGAGCGGCTGTTCTGTTGCCTGCTGCGCGTCCTCCTGCTTTTTCACCGTGCCGTTCAATATGTTGTCTATATCGGCAGAGGTGACCTGCTGGAGGTTGTCCGCATTCAGCACCTCCTCCGCGCCGTCAAAATAATAGCTCACCACGCCCGCCTGCGGAGCCGTGACCTCCTTGCGCCAGCTGTCTATCCTATCTTTTAGCATCTGCTCCTCGGAGAAATATTCCGCCAGCAGCTTGTCCTGCGCTACAGTTTCGTTCAGGTAGTCCCTGCGCTGAGACATAAGCTCTTTAAGCTCGCGCTCCGCCGCCATGACGTCGCCGCTGCCCGAAGCTATTATTTCGTTTATTTCGGCCGCCTTGGCCGTTATGCTTTCGTTTATATTGCTATATTGCGCATCCTCTTTGCCGTCGCCTATGAGCTGGTTTTCCTGATAGCGCAGTATATTGTTTTGCTTTTCTATTAGCTCCTGAACAACGTTTGCCTGATAGCCCCAGGTGTAAACCTCGGCCACGGCCTTGTCCGCCTCCACGCGCGTTCCTTCCGGCGTTATATAGTTCGCCTTGCCGTAATTCTCCTCGCTCATCACCTTTTCATCGCGCACTACAACAACGGGAAATTCACCCTCAAAGGATATCACTCCCTGTTCTATAGTCTCCGTACTTATATTCGTAATTAAAAAGACAATAACGATCACCGCTGCGGCAATCGTTCCAATAAACAGATAAAATTTCGCGTTGGGCCGTCTGGAAGCTCTTTTTTTCCTTCTTACCATACATCCTCCAAAAAACTACATCTAGTATATATTCTACAATACAATACCACATTCCTGCAATATGCGGTTTTTTGGTTACAATATGGTCACAATTTTATTTCAGCTTGAGGTTCACCCGCACGGCATTTCCCTTCTCGTTGAACCACAGCCCGTCGGACATCATGCGCACCAAATACACGCCGCGTCCATTTTCGCGCATAACGTAATCGCCTCCGGCCACGTCCCTGCCCAGCACCTCGTCATAGCAAAAACCGGTGCCGTTGTCCTCTATGGTTATGGTCAGCATGCCGTTCTCCAGCGCCGCGCTCAAAATTATATCGTTCGCGTCCGAATAGGAGAGTATGTTGGTCAAAAGCTCCTTGGATACCAGCCTTATTTTATACTCGTTTTCCGCGTCTATGGAAATCTTTCCGCGAACCACGCCCACCAGTGAGTCCACCACGCTATTCATTTTTGTGAAATCTATTTGTACTTTTTTAAGCAACACGGCGCATTTTTCCCTCTACTATCTACTTCATATACACGTTGGCCAGCTTGGCCAATATCTTCCTCTCCATACGCGAGACCTGCATTTGAGATACCTTTAATATGTCCGCCACCTGCTTTTGGGTCTTATTCCCAATATATCTTTGTTCTATTATGGTTTTTTCCGTATCGTTCAAAAGATTCATACAATAACGGATAAAATCATGGTTCTCTATGTGCTCGAAGCTTTCGTCCTCCCTGCCCAGCACATTGCTGAGTGAACAATTCTCGCCCACCGCCAAGGCCGAATCTAGGGACATCACGCTGTCCGCCTGCTTCATTTCAAGTATTTCCAGAACGCGCTCCACGCTTATGTCAAGATGTTCCGCGATCTTTTTGGGCGAGGGCTTCACACCGTTTGCCGCCACATACTCCTGCACGTACAGGTTCATTTTTTTGAGCTGTTCCGTATCCCTGCGCGGCAGGCGCATAACACGAGACGAATCTCTGAAATAGTTCTTTATTTCGCCTATGAGCGAGGGCGTGGCATAGCTTGAGAACTTTATTCCACGCGCCGGCTCAAAACGCTCTATCGCCTTCACAAGCGCCAGCGAGGCCACCTGCAGAAGATCTTCGTAATCCACCCCGCGGCCGGCAAATTTTTTGGCCGCTATCTCCGCTATATAAAGATAGCGTTCTATCAGCTTATTTCTGATATCAACGTCCTTAGTTTCATAGTATTCCTTGAACAATATGTCATTGTCTTCGGCTGTATATACTGTTTTCAATTGAATCCCCCGGCTTTCAGCCCGCGTGTCTCTTTGTGAATGATATGGAGTTCAGCAAACCGTTGTGCTCTTCAAAAACGGCTTCCTCGCTCAGCGCGTCTATCAAAATTCGGCTTATCTCATCGTTGAAATCCACAAAATCTCCGCTTTCGTCAGCCGCCACGGCCACGCACGCAACCTTCACACTTATCACACTGTCCGTAACATCCAGCACTATTTTCAATCCCTCGCTCTTCTGCCCGCCCAATAGCAATAAGCAGGCCTCCGCCACGCAGGATTTTAGATCCTCTATCTCGTCCAGATGATATTCCCTCGTTCCGGCTATGCCCGATACGGCCAGCCTTATAGCGCTTATATATTCCGTATCGGCCGGAAAGCACATAGAAATAGTATCCGTCATCAATCTGCCACCTCTATCTCGAAAATACCGGTAAGCCCGGTTATCTCAAATATTTTGTTTAGGTACGGCTTGAGCGCCACAATGCGTATGCTCCCGCCATACTCCTGCACCTTTTTGAATATGCTCACCAGCACCCCGAGGCCTGTGGAATCTATATAGTTCAGCTTTTCGCAATCCATCAATATGCTGGGCTGATCCTTTTCTATATTCTCCTCCACGCTCTTTCTGAGCTGGCGCACACTGTTCACGTCTATATCGCCTTCCACTTTTACCGTAAGCAGATCCCGGCTGTCATTTATACTAATATCCAGCAACAATTCCCCATACCTCCAAAATCGAATTAATACTAAACCACAATTTATATTAAACTTTACCGCCGCCCTATAAACAGCAAACTGGGCGGGATGCCGCGCAGCGCGCAAAAAAACGCGCTCTGTCCACATTTTAGAATTATAACATTTTATGAAATTTGCGTCTACGGATTTCCCCTGCGGCTGCTTCAAAAAGCAAGGGCCACGGCTTGCCCGCCGCGGCCCTTGCTTTTTTGTGCGTATATGTTATATCAAACTATTCCCTGTGCCAGCATGGCGTTGGCAACCTTTTCGAAGCCGGCTATGTTCGCGCCCGCAACGTAATTGTCGGTAAAGCCGTAGTTGGCCGCTGCGGCCGCCGCCTTGGCGTGTATTCCCACCATTATGTCGTGCAGCCTGCCGTCAACCTCTTCGAATGTCCAAGGCATCCTCATGCTGTTCTGCGACATTTCAAGCGCCGAAACAGCCACGCCGCCCGCGTTCGCGGCCTTGCCCGGGGCAAAGAGCACGCCGTTTTTGAGGAACACTTCGGTGCCCTCCATGGTTGTGGGCATGTTCGCGCCCTCGCCCACCGCGTAGCAGCCGTTTTTAACGAGCGTTTTGGCGGATTCCTCATCCAGCTCGTTCTGCGTTGCGCAGGGCAGAGCTATGTCGCACTTCACCGTCCAAACGTTAGCGCAGCCTTCCATGTACTGCGCGCTGCTTCTGGCGTCCGCGTATTCCTTTATCCTGCCGCGCTTAACTTCCTTTATTTCCTTAACCAGCGCAAGGTCTATGCCTTCGGGATCGTATACACAGCCGTTGCTGTCGGACATGGTAACGACCTTGGCGCCCAGCTCCTCCGCCTTCTGCGCGGCGTATATGGCCACGTTGCCCGAGCCGGAAATGCTTACCGTAGCGCCTTTAAAACTCTTGCCCTTTGTTTTTATCATCTCGTCCACAAAGTATACCAGGCCGTAACCCGTGGCTTGTGTGCGCGCAAGGCTGCCGCCGTAATCAAGGCCTTTTCCGGTGAGCACGCCCTCGTAGCTGCCGCGTATCTTTTTGAACATTCCGAACATGAAGCCTATCTCACGCGCGCCCACGCCGATGTCTCCGGCGGGAACGTCTATATCCGCGCCTATATATTTGGAAAGCTCCGTCATGAAGGCCTGGCAAAAGCGCATAACTTCGCCGTCCGTCTTGCCCTTGGGATCGAAATCGCAGCCGCCCTTGCCGCCGCCTATGGGCAGGCCGGTGAGCGAATTTTTGAATATCTGCTCAAATCCCAGGAACTTTATTATGCCCAGATTCACCGAGGGATGAAACCTCAAACCGCCCTTGTACGGCCCTATGGCGCTGTTGAACTGCACGCGCATACCGCGGTTCACATGCACCTTGCCGCTGTCGTCCACCCAGGGCACACGGAAAACGATCGCGCGCTCCGGCTCCACTATGCGCTCCAGTATACCGTTCGCCTCAAGCTCCGGCCTCTTGTTCAACACCGGCTCCAGCGTAGGGAGAACCTCGCTCACCGCCTGAATGAATTCCGGGTGCGCAGCGTCCTTTGACTTCACGATGTCCAGCACTCTGTTTACATAAGACATAAAATTTATCCTCCAAAAGCATTTTTTAAATAATTTCTCAATGGAAATTTCAATACAATGACATTATAACATCTATCAATTGCAGATTCAAGCGTTTTTTAGTTTATTTCAAATTATTTTTAGGACATTTTTGCAATTTTAAATTTGGTTAATTTCATATTCACTTCCGCTGGCACTTTTTTAGAGCACCTTCGGTTTTTCATTGCTATAATAAACCTCGCGGGTTATAATCAAACAAGGGAGATAGAGAATGAAAGTCGAGTGGAATTCCAAATATAAGACCATATCCGTATACACCATAATCACCGCCACTATCATTACTATGATAGTTCTGTTTTTTATAAATCTGCAATATTTCGGCAACGCGCTGCTTGCGCTCATAGGCATACTGGCACCCTTCATTGTGGGCTTTGCGGCGGCCTATTTGCTCTACCGTCCGGCCAGCTTCATAGAGCGGTGCTGGTTCGCCTTTGTGGAGCACGGAAGACCCCGCCCGGGGTTGCGGCGCGGGCTTTCCATATTCACGCTTTTCGTCATAATATTCGGCATATTCGTGCTGCTGGTCTATTTCATCATACCGCAGCTCTTCGCAAACGCGGCGCTGCTGGTGCGAAATATACCCATGTACCTCACGGAGCTTGAGGACGGCCTCACCGGCTGGCTGCAATCCGCGAACCTGTATACGCCAGAAGTACAGCAGAGCATATTCGACTTCAAGTTCACATTTTTGAATCTTACAACTGTGCTTAATACCGTGATGGGAGAGCTGCCCAAGTTCATATCCACCGTTTCCACCGGCCTGTTCAACTTCTTCGTGGGCATGATTGTGTGCGTGTACGTGCTTTTCTCCCGCGAAAAGTTTCTGCGCCAAACAAAGAAGATCATATATTCGTTATTCAAAAAGGATTTTGCCTATAGATTCATGGGGGTTTTCAAATACTCCAACGACGTTTTTCTGGGCTTTATAATGGGTACGCTGGTGTCCTGCGCCTTCGTGGGCGTTTCCACCTTCATATTCATGAGCATAGCGCAAATGCCTTACGCGCTGCTTATATCCGTGCTGGTGGGCGTGATGAACGTGGTGCCCTTTTTCGGACCGTTTTTGGGCGCGATACCCAGCGTCATAATACTCTTCATGGTGGACCCTTTCTACGCGCTGCTATTCCTCATATTCACGCTGATACTCCAGCAGGTGGACGGCAACATAATACTGCCCAAGCTTATTGGGATGAACGTGGGCGTATCGGCTTTTTGGGTGCTGTTCGCATTGCTTTTGGGCGGCGGGCTATTCGGCTTTTGGGGGCTGGTGCTGGGCGTACCCGTTTTCGCGGTCATATATTCGCTCTTATCCACGCTCATAAACAACACGCTGAAAAGGAAGGCCGTGCCCGAGGAGGACTATAATTCGCCGCGCGATATAGTGGAAACGGAACCCGCCGCCACCTACGGGCAAAAATGCGCCGAACGCGCCAAAAGGGCGGCGGAGCGCAAAAACAAAAAGCACCCGGGTGGCAAGAGCTGAGCGGACAGCGTTTTGGCTTGCGCCACGCAGTTTAAACAATTAAAAAAGCTAAACGAGCCGGCGGGTTTGCTCATCTCCGCCTAACGACAGAAAATTTAAAAGAGACGGCCTAACCGTCCCTTTTTTGTTATTGTGCAGGTAATATGTGATAGTGAAGCAGGTAATGTGTGATAGTGCTAGTGGGAAAAAGCGAAAAAAAGCGAATTTGTGAAGGAAAAACCGAATATTAAGTGGGAATTAATGAATTTTTAGCGGGAATTTGTGAATAAATATGGTAGTAAAATGCCCTTTAAACCCGGATGGGTGAACGTTTTGTCCACCCATCGAGTACGGGCGGTACACACATAATGCCGCCTGTGTATATAAAAACGCTCTTTTTAGAGCGGCAGAAAGGCTTGGTGTTGCCGCTTTCCCTGCGCCCTGTTTTGGGGCGGGGTCACCTCTCGTGCTGCTGTGGCCTTGCTACAATGCGGCGTATCTGCGCTACGCTGAGGCCGTGTGTTCGTGCCAGTGCCATGTGGTTGTTACCGTCAAACTCGGCGCGGATAAGGCGGTCACGCAGCAGTGTTTTGTACGTGGGTATGTATATTGCGCTGCCGGAGGCATATTGCACCAGCTTGTTGTATGTGTCGATGCCTATAACCTCGGCCAGCTCGCGCTGGGACTCTTCCAGCTCTTCAAGTGAAATCATGTTATCCATACTCGAACCTTCCTTATATCTCAATCTTAAAGCCTGTACAGGGGTGACCGTTTTGGTCACCCCTTGCATTGCGGGGGAGGTGGGTCGCGTTTCGCTACCCACCTCTCTTGTGACCGCTTATGCCGCCGGGCGGAGACCTCGTCGCGTTTCGTTATCGGGTCTGAAAAGGGGGTCGTGTTTCGTTACCCCCCTGGTGAACGTTTCGTTACCCGGGGGTAGCCGCGCAAGGGGGCGGTGTTTCGCCTACCCCCTACGTCGCGTTTCACGACGGGGTCTCCCGGCTTGTTAGGCTTTGGCGGTGACTGTGGCTGAGCCTGCTGATTTGGCGCTTAGTTCGGGGCTTAGCTCTGCCACTATTATTATCTTGCCTGTGGCGGCCTTGATGTTGTCTGAGCCGTTCCAGTCTTGCCAGCCCTCTATACATACCTCGTTGTATACAGGCAGTGTGGGCGTTGCGTCCGCGCTGATCAGCTTATAGCGGTAGGTATTTCCGGCGGTGAGTGCGGGCGTGACAGTTAGCTTGGTGTCGCCCGAAGCCGTACCCGCTGCGGACGTTACCGTAAGCTGTTTTAGTGCTGCCGTTTTGTCCTTTGATACTATAATGGCAAAGCGTTTATTATTGAGCACAAAAGCGTCAAAGAATACGCGCCCTTCCACCACCCAGCCGTTTATGCCGCGCGGGTTTTCATGTTCAAAATATTCCGCCAGCTTGACGGGCGAAACGATAGCCACCGGGTGAACTATGATGTAGTTTACAC
>CAYXFB010000025.1:0-34215 GCA_964464145.1 uncultured Christensenella sp. | reverse complement strand
CACTTTGCTTCTTCTTTTTTCTTCCTACCCCAATCTTTAGTATAGAGCCTTTTTTTCATTTACTCATAGGCTCTCTCTAAAGAGCTTCATCTGCATCTTGAATATCTCCGCGTTGAAGGGCGGCGAAAAGCTTATGGCGTCCGCGCCGCACTGTATGGTTTCCAGTATAGTTTCGTCCGTGGGCCCTCCCGTGGCTATTATGGGCATGTAGGGATAGTTGTTTTTGATGTACTCAATTATTTTGCAGGTACTGCCCGCGCCCGAAATGTTGAATATATCCGCGCCCGACTCTATCCTGCGCTCTATGTCCTCTTTTTCGGAAACTATGGTCACCACTATGGGTATATCCAGCGTCTTGCTCATGCGGCTTATTGTCTCATTGTCCACATGCGCGTTGGCCACCACGCCCGCCGCGCCCATATATTCTGCCTCCCGCGCCATATCCACGGTGCGCTCGCCCGGTGAGTTCACGCCGCCTATGCCGCAAAAGACGGGCACATCCGCAGCCGACAGTATCATGCTGTTTATTATGGGCTGCGATGTGAACGGGTACACCGCCATAAGCGCGTCCGCGTTGTGATTGCGTATTATCGCCACATCGGTGGTAAAAATAAAGGACTTCAGCACTTTACCAAAAATGCTGATGCCCGGTACTTCGTTTATTACCTCCGGCATTTTGACCACAAAATATCTTTGCTTGCCGTTGAATTCCTTTATTTCCATATATATCGGCTACTCCAGTATTATCTCCAGCCTGCTCATGCCGTCCATAGCGTCTATGTTGTAGGCCCTCAGCATACCTTCCAGTACGCCCGGCTCCTCCTCCACAATGACGCCGTTTTCGGTCTCGGTCACGTTTACGCCCAGGCTCTTCGCGTATTCTATAACCAGTGCCTTGCTCAGATTCAGCTCGCGCGCGTCCAGCACGTAGCGCACCTCGCCGTTGGCCTCCTTGCGCTCTATCTGCGGCATCACCGCGCCGCCCTGCGCATCCGCCGCCGGGTCTGCGCCCTGCGCGAAGCCTCCGAATGCCGGAGCCGTCTCCCCCGCCTCGGGCTGGTTCTGCGCCTGCGCGTCCGCACCGTTCTGAGGCTGCGTTTGCGCGCCGCCGCCCTGCTGCTGCGCATTTCCCTCCACCAGCTTGCCCGCTCCGTTCTTTGCGGAGGCTCCGGGCTGCTGAACTTCGTTTTGTGTATCTGGCAACTCAAAGCTGCCCTGCTGCTCGCTTGTCACGGTGCCGGCCGGCTGCCGCTCACCCTGCTGCTGTGCGGGCTGAGCCGCGTAATCCAGCGAAAAAGCCTGCCCGAGCACGTTCCCGCCCGAGGCATTGTAGCCCCCCGCGCCAAACACCATAACGGACACCAGCACCACGCCGCAAGCGCAGGCCGCCAGCGCGGGAATGAGCACCTTGTAGTTGGGACGGCGTTTTTTGTGCGCCGCACGGGCTATCTCATCCTGCCAGGCATACCTAAAGCCCCGCGGAACCTCCACATCCGGATCCTCCAAACGGTCGAATACGGTGCTGATCTCCTCGTAATAGCGGGCGCACTGCGGGCAAGCCTCGATATGGCGAAACATTTCCCGCTCGCTCTCACCGCTGAGATAACCGTCCAAATATGTATTTATAAGTTTTTTGCATTGTGTGCAATTCATAAAAAACCCTTCGTTCTGCTTGATTTTATATTAAGACGTGCTCCTGAAAGCGTTTGTTCCATATTTTTTACATCTTCGTAACAATTTTCGCATCAAACAGAAAAAAGCGTACACTTCCCTAAAAAAACATCTTTGCAAAGCCAAAAAAGCCTTCACGGCTTTTTTGCTTCGCGATTGTATTCTATTATATCCGTTATTTTCCGTGCGCGCAATATGCGTTTATTACACATCAGGGTCGTCCCGCCCCTTGGGGCGCGTATTGACCTACAAGTTCTACCTTTTGTATTGGGCATACCCCGCTGCTTGCGGCGGGGTTGTTGATATTTTTATACGCCTCAGCCGCACTTGGAATATCCGCAGGAGCGGCATATGTTGCAGCCGCCCTCGTGCTCTAGCTGCTCGCCGCACTCCGGGCACTCCGAGCCGTCACCCGCCGCGCGTTCCTCCTGCGTCAAAAGCGGCGCTATGTCCTCGCTTTGCATCCTTGCCACCTTTTGCAGCACCCGACCGATAGCGTCCGGGCAGGACAGCACCTTCACGTCCCCGCCCTTCCTGAGCGTGGAGTGGCAGCGTATGCCGCGCAGCTGATCCACCAGCACGTCAACATCCATGCCGGAGCGCAGCGCCTGCGATATCAGCCTGCTCGTGGCTTCGGATTGCGAGGGGCAGCCGCCCGCGCGGCCAAGGTTCGTGAACACCTCGCAGATACCGTTTTCGTCGTAATTCACCGTTATGTAAAGGTTGCCGCAGCCTATCTTCACCTTTTGCGTTATGCCCTGCGTCACCTCGGGTCTGCTGCGCGGCACAATGCCCAGATTATCGCAGCTCTCGCACTCCATTGCTGCACCTTCCTCCTCCGCGCGGTTCACCTTGCCTATGTTCAGCACCTGCGCCTCACGCGAGCCGTCGCGGTATATCGTAACGCCCTTGAGCCCCATTTCGTAGGCCAGCTCATACACGCTGCGCACGTCCTCCTTGGTGGCATCATTGGGGAAATTCACCGTCTTTGATACGGCGTTATCCGTATAGTGCTGGAAGGCCGCCTGCATCTTCACGTGATATTCGGGCGTTATATCGTGCGAGGTAACGAAGATAGCGCGCAGCTCGGCCGGAAGCTCCTCCATATGGGCGATCGTGCCCTCCTGCGCTATCTTGGCCATGAGCTCGCGCGAATACAGCCCCTTCTCCTTGAGCACCTGCTCAAAATACGGGTGCCCCTCGGCCAGCTCGTCGTTATCCATAACGTTCCTTATATATGATAGCGCAAACAGCGGCTCTATGCCGGATGACGCGCCGCATATTATGGAAATGGTGCCGGTGGGCGCAATGGTGGTCACAGTGGCGTTGCGCTGCACCACGCCTTTTCTCTGCAGCTCGCTGCCATCGTAGGCCGGGAAGGTGCCGCGCTTTTGCGCCAGCTCGCAGCTTGCCTCGCGCGCCGCATCCCGCATGATCTTCATAAGCTCCTCGGCAAGGTCTATCGCCTGCTTAGAGTTGTAAGGTATGCGCAGCTTGAACAGCAGATCGGCAAAGCCCATAACGCCCAGCCCCACCTTTCGCGTCAGCAGCGTCATGTCGCGTATCTGCTGCAAGGGGTAGTTGTTCACCGTTATAACGTTGTCCAAAAAGTGCACTGCGTCACGCACCGTCTGCCTATATCCGTCGTAATCAAAACGGTAGCCGCCGTTCTCTTTGAGCGCGAAGGCGTCCAGATTCACAGAGCCCAAATTGCAGCTTTCGTAGGGCAAAAGCGGCTGCTCTCCGCACGGGTTGGTGCTCTCCACCTCACCCAGCTTGGGCACGGGGTTGTCCGCGTTTATCCTGTCCAAAAACACTATGCCCGGCTCGCCGTTCGTCCACGCCATATTCACAATGAGCTCCCACACCTCGCGCGCCTTGAGGCGATCCTTCACCTCGCGCGTGTGCGGCTCTATGAGATCGTATTCGCCGTTTTGCGCCAGCGCGTTCATAAACACCTCAGTAACGCCCACGCTTATATTGAAGTTGGTTATCTCCGAGGTCTTTTTCTTGCACTGTATGAAATCCATTATGTCCGGATGATCCACGCGCAGTATGCCCATGTTCGCGCCGCGCCGCGTGCCGCCCTGCTTTACCGCTTCCGTAGCCGCGTTGAATACGCGCATAAAGCTTATGGGCCCGCTTGCCACGCCGCCCGTGGAATCCACCGCGGAGCCTGCGCTCCTGAGGCGCGAGAAGGAAAAGCCGGTGCCGCCGCCGCTCTTGTGTATGAGCGCCGCGTTCTTCACCGCGTCAAATATATCCTCCATGCTATCCGCCACGGGCAGCACGAAGCAGGCCGAAAGCTGGCCGAGCTCCCTGCCCGCGTTCATCAGCGTGGGCGAGTTGGGCATGAAGCGTAGCTCCGTCATCATATTATAAAAAACATCCTGCGTACCTTTTACGTCCGCATCTATATCAAATTCTCTGTCCGCCTCCGCAATAGCCTTGGCGACGCGTTTAAAAAGATCGTCCGGCGCTTCTATGGGCTGGCCGTCCGGGCTTTTTTTGAGATAACGCTTTTTGAGTACAGTTTCAGCATTCTTGGTCAACATTGTAAAAACACTCTCCCGCAATATATTTTGTGCCGCATTCATCCCTGCAACACAATATATGGTACATCAACTGTCAAAAAAAATCCACCCCTTTTTTTGGCGGATCTTACGTTATTTTTATAAAATATACAAAACGCCTGAGCCCACTCACCCCTCTTTTGCCGCTCAGCGCGCCATGTCGTAAAACTTTTTGAGCAGCTCCACAGTCTCCCCGCCCGAGGAAGAAAAAAATTGAATGTTTCCGCAACCTTTTTCCGAAACTAAGCCCTCTTGCTCCAGCACCTGCTTTACCCGCCGCGCCGTGCCATACATGCCGTCAAACATCTCGCATTCCCCCAGCAGCTTGCGCGCCACATCGCCTATCTGCTCGCTTATAAAGGAATAGTGCGTGCAGCCAATCACAACGGAGCGCACATCACTGCCGCGCAGAGGCGCCAGCTTTTCGCAGATATACGCCCTTATGTGCGGCGAATCCACATCGCCCCGCTCCACTAGCGCCGCAAGCTCTCCGCAGGGTATGTCCACCACCCGCTCGCTTGCTAAAAGCCGCTCCTTGAGCGCTTTATACCTCGCCTGATGGAGGGTGGCGGGCGTGGCCAGCACCGCTATTTTGCCCGGCCTTTCGCTGGCGGGCTTTATTGCCGGCTCCATGCTTATAACGGGTATGTTAAAACGCTCGCGCATTGTCTGCACCACTATGCTGGTGGCCGTGTTGCAGGCGATCACTATCATCTTGACGCCGTGCTCATATAAAAACTCACCGCAGGCCAGCGAAAGACGCTTTATGTCCTCCTCGTCCCTCGTGCCGTACGGCGCGTTGGCGTTGTCGCCATAATATATGAAATTCTCGCCGGGGAGCAGCCTTGCCGTCTGCTTCAGCACGCTTATTCCGCCCACTCCCGAATCGTAAAAGCCTATAGGCAGTTCCTTACCCTTTTCCATCCTACAATTATATATCAACTGATATTACTAGTAAACACAAAAAACGCGCGCGGCAGTATGTACATGGCCGCGCTTTTGCGCAATCATTGGGCAAAACGCAAAGAATCGCCCAAAAATTGCTTGCAATTGCCCTTTATATATGGTAGGATGTTTCTTGTTGAATTTTTATTATATTTAAAGACGGGGGTGAAATAATTGCCGAACATTAAATCAGCTAAAAAGCGTGTGAAGGTCATAACCACAAAGACGCTGCACAACAAGATGATCAAATCCTCTCTCAAGACGGATCTGAAAAAGTTTGACGTGGCCGAAGCGGGTTCTGCCGAAAAGCAGGCGCTTTACACAAAGGCTGTCAGCGCTGTGGATAAGGCCGCTTTGAAGGGTATAATGCACAAAAACAAGGCGAACCGCACAAAAGCGCAGCTGGCAAAAAAATTGCAGGCAACCGCCGAGTAAAGTCGGCAAACCCCATATCGATATAAAAACAGAGGCCGGCCACGCCGGTCTTTTTTGCGTTATGTTCATATTCTTGTCCATATTCACCGCGCGTAGGCCTCGGCAAGCAGCGGGAAAAGATCGGTTTTAAGCACCACCTCGCCCTGCTTGGCCATAAAATCCATCCTGCCTAGAAGGTGTATGCCCTTTCTTAGCCGCTCGGCCGTGTAGGCCTTGCCGTTCTGCATGGCGCGCTTGGCCGCCCACTCCTTCGCGCCCGTCTCCTCCATAATGTGGCTCAGCACCTTGGCGGGCGGGAATTTCGCGTCCATACAGGCGCGCGCCACCAGCATCTGCTTGAAGTTGCCCGCTATCATGCTTATTAGCCCCATCGGGTTGGGGTCGTCCGCCAATGTGCGGTCTATAAGCGTTTTGGCCTCCGCCAGCCGTCCGGCACAAAGCATATCGTGTATCTTGAATATATTGTACTGCGGCGAACGCGAAACGTAGCGGGCTATATCCTCCTTGGATATATTGCCCACGCACACGCTGGCCAGCTTTTGCAACTCGTTTATGAGGGTGGAAAGATCTCCCCCACAGTATTCGGCCATCCTCTGCGCGTTGTCCCGCGAGAGTATCAGCCCGCTTTGGAAGGCCAGATTCACGGCATAGGCGGAAAGCTCCACTTCCGAAAATGGTTCGCAATCCACCACAATGCCCTCCTTGGCAATTTTTTTGTACAGCGCCTTGCGCTTGTCCGCCTTGCCGCGCGCGCAGATCACCAAACAGCAGCTTTCCGGCATTTTCACTCCGTTTATGCCTTCGGTCAGCGCCGCCGCGCAGGCCGTCGAAAGTATATCCGTATTTTTTATTATCACGGCACGGCGGTCGCTCATGAAGGGCAGCGTTTCCATTGCCGCCGCCACCGCGCCCATGTCCGGCCGCTCCTCAAAATAGCTTATGTTGAGCTCGGGGGTGGATATACAGAGCGCGGCCAAAAGCGCCTGCAAGCCGCTGGTCTTGAGGTATTCCTCCTCCCCGCAAAAAAGCACGTACTGCCCTACCTTCTTCTCCGCGAATAATTTCATCGCATCACCAAATCTCATAAGCCGCTCACTTCATCGTTTTTATTTTGTAGCCGTCGCCGCTGCGGTATATTGTAACCGCGCCGCTCTCCGCCGTGCTGTATACCTGCGCGCCGTTCTTTAGCAGCGCCAGCGCGGATACGTCCGGC
This sequence comes from uncultured Christensenella sp., assembly GCA_964464145.1. GTDB lineage: Bacteria > Bacillota > Clostridia > Christensenellales > Christensenellaceae > UBA5399. Next base: position 27,378 of record CAYXFB010000025.1, on the reverse strand, counting down.
AGACCCTGTTTGTTTGCCCCCTTAACGGACAAAACGGCGTATCTTGGCCGCAACCGCGCAAGCATGGCCTCGCTCACGCTGCCCGCCCTGCCGCCACCGGCCGGCTTGACCGCGTATGCCTCCCCCACGCCACGCAGCTCGTCCGCCGCGTTTTGTGCCAGCAGGCACACCGGCTTCTCCCTGTCATATATCATAACAGAGTGATATTTTTCGTTTCCGGCGACAATTTTTATGCTCACACCGCCGCCCAGTTCTATTTTATCATACAAATCGTATTCCTTCATGGGTATTTTTTTATCGTAGTCCTTGCGCGCAAAATTTGCGGGCACCAGCATGCCTTCCACCCTGCCCTGCTCCGCGATATCGGCAAGGTCGTTCGTGCGGTCGTTCGTTACCAGCGCGAAGTCGTAGGTTAGGCGGTTGTTTTCGCTGTATTCTGTTAGCTGGGCGCGCTGCGGGTTGCCTCCGCCGTCTATGAGGTAATCCCCCTCAGGCGTGTGTATATGCGCTATATCGCCCGTGCCCACGTCCAGTATGTTCACATAAAAACCGTCCATGCCCGACGCGTCAAAGGCGGCGATCCAGCACACCGCCACCAGCGCCGCCAGCAGAACGCAAACCCCCGCCTTGATTTTTTGCCTCAACATAACGTAGTCCGAGCAAATAAAGAGCAGCGCGAAAACCAGCACGCCCGCCACCACCGGAAAAGCGCGCGTGAGTATATAGCCCAGCTCCACGCGGGCGAAAAAACCGTTCAGCCACACCAGCAGCTCGGCGAAAAGCTGGGGCGGCACGGCCAACGCGGCGGCCAGCGGCGTAAAGCAAAGCAGCGCGAACAGGCCGGTGAACAGCACTATGAGCGTGGTGAGCGGCACCGCGAAAAAGTTGGCGATCACCGCGCCCAGCGATACCGAGTTGAAATAGTAGGCGGTCAACGGAAAGGCGGACAGGCTGGCCGCGCCCGAAGTGCCCAGCGAAGCCGCAATATAGCCCGCGCGCCCGTGCCGACGCAAAAAGCGGCCTATGGGCGGCATCAGGCACAGCAGCCCGAAAACCACGCCGTAGGACATCAAAAAGCCTGGCATGAAAAGCTGCGGCGTGCGAAAAGCCAGCGTTATGAGCGCAGCGGCGGACAAAAACGTAAGCGTGTCCCGCTCAAAGAGCAGCCACCTCCCCAGCAGCAGCAGCGAAAACATGATCACGGCGCGCACCACGGAGGGCGCCAGCCCGGTCAGAAGCGCGTAGCAAAGCAGTATGCCTATGCTCAAAGGAAAACGCAGCCTGCGCGGCATGTTGAGCTTTTTGAAGGCAAGCTGCATGAGCAGGGCTATTATGCCTATGTGCAGCCCGGATATGGCCAGCACGTGGGCAATGCCCGTTATGCCGAAATCCTCCTGAAGCTGCTCCGGAAGCTCGCCCTTCGCGCCCAGAAACATGGCCTTGGCCACAGGCGCGGTCTCCACCGAAAAATATTCGTCTATACGGTCCGCTATGACTTCGCGCACGGCCAAAAAGAAACCGTACGGATCGGGCGTGTTGCCATAAACGCGCACCTGATCGGCAAAGCAGGAAAATACCGCACCATTCGCCGCCGCGTACATCTTCGCGTCAAAGCCGCCCGGATTGCGCACGGTCGAGGGAGGCTCCACTCTGGCATTGAACTCTATCAGATCCCCGTAACCTAGCAGCGCCTTAGAATACAGCAGTACATCCTTGCTGAAGTCCATGACCTCGCCACCCGCGCTGAGCCGCACATCCGCCACCGTGTATTTGCTGGTGGAGCCTCGCTGCACATCTGCCACCCTGCCCGATATGGCATAATCGCCCACCTCAACAGCGGAAAAATCCACGTTGTACTGCAATTGAAAAAGCAATCCGCCCGCAAGGAAGGCGGCAGCGTAAAGCGCCAGCAGCGCACGCGGCCACTTAGCGAAAAGCAGCACAGCAAAGCAGATTGCTGCAGCTATTAACGCATAAATAAGCGGCGCGACCTCAAACCCCATATAATAGGATGAGGCCACGCCCGCCATAAATAGCAGCGCTATAAAAAATATTGGTCTGCTATTCAATACACGTTTCACCAATACCTCCCAAGCCGCAGGCACAAAGATATCCAATATGATCCCCGTCAGCTAAACTAATTGTTTTAAAGCTAATTTGGTATAAGCTTATATATCCTTTCTAATACTGATATCAAATTAAAAGCAATACTTTTAATTTGATGACGCCTCGCTTTGCAAGGCTCATGTTCTGCGCCAAACGGCGCAGAACTCGTCTGCCATCCCATACGTGCTTCGCACTATAAAAAACGTTACCGTTTTTTATATGGGATTGGTATAAAGCCGAAATATTTTGATATATTCTCTACCACCGTGTAGAATATCATCGCAACGGCCACGGCTGCGCCGTACTGTATGAAGTTGAAGGGCAGCGAGGCCACCATATACATCTGGTCGAAGGCGAAAAATTCGAAGGCGGCATATCCGCCCACCATTATGGCTCCGGCACAAACCGCTCCCAGCAGATAGAAGCCAAAGCCGCGCTTTCTCATTATAAGCCCGGCGATAAGCCCCATCACTCCCTTTATTACCAGCGTGGGCAAAGCGTACACCGCCGCGCCCACCGCCAGATCGGCAAAGCAGCTTCCCACCGCCGCCGCGATTGCCGTGAGCGGCCCGCCCAGTATGTAGGCGCACATGTATATCACTATATCGCCGAAATTGAGATAAGCGCCGCCCGTGCCCGGCACGGGAAATTTTATAAGCCACGTTATAACGAATATCAGCGCCGTCATAACGGCCACCACCGTTATCCTCCTCGTATTTTGCGGGACTCCGCCTTTGTTTTCCATAGAAAAACCCCCTCTAGCCCTTAAAAAATTTAAAATATGTGAAGCGCACAGCGCGCTTGCAAAACAAATTCGGTCAATTCCTTATTATACCGGGATTCTTTATGAGCGGGTCTATGATGCATATCTCCCCCACCCCCAGATAATCCACGCGCTCGCCATCCAGCAGAAACTGTACGCGCCTTATGCCCTCCACAGAGGTCATGGTGTCCACTATGGAATAGAGCATCACAAATTCCTTGTCCGCCGAAACGCTCTCCATCGTTTCGGCTACGCTGTTGCTAAAATCTATCACCAGTATATCGTTAGCCACGTACACGTTTTTCACATTGCCTATGGAAATGCCATCCGGCATTGCGGGGTAGACCCCCTCCTCCCCCACAACGGGCCCGCGCATAAGCTCGCTCAGCACGGTGCGCGGAAAATAGGCCACGCTCTGCTCTATCACGCGCGGCGTGCCCACCAGCAGCGCCGAGGTGTTGTTGCCCGGCAGGTATATGGTTATGCTGTTGCCAATGAGGTCGCGGTAACGGTCGGCCGTGTATACCCCGCTGCCCGACTGCATGGTGCCCACCACCACCTTCACGCCCGAAATATCCGGCATAAAGCTTGTTATGGTGTATGTGAGCGCGGCCACGGCCAGCCGCCTGCCGTCTTGAAAAGTCTCGGTGAAGGCCCAGGGATCCTTGTCGAAATGGAGCCAAGCTATCTTCTTGCCCTGCTCGTCCTCCACTATCTCGTAGCCCAGCAGCTTTATAGAGCTGTCCAGCACCGGCTTGTGGTTGAATGTATCCTCCGGGCCGCGTATCAATTGCTCCACCAGAGTGAGTATATAATCCTTCTTTTTGAAAACCAGCCGCCGCGTTTCGGGCAGCAGATATTTTTCCGAAGCGTCGAGGAAATAGAGCGCCGCCTCCATATCCGGATTTTCCGTTTCGCTGCGCCCCTGCATCACGGTGCGCTCCTCGTAAAGGTCGCCGCCCAGCTTCTTAAAAACGCCGGTGGGCGTGCCCATGTAGGCCGTCTGCATACCGTTTATGAGTATGTTCACGTTCTTCTTGCCCGTGAAATCGCAAAGCGTGGCCGCTATGGCCGCCTTGGCGTTCCATATCTCGTCGTCGTTCTTTCTGCCCTCCAGCCCCAGATAAACGTTTATAAGGTCGGGCATCACCTCAATATATTCCAGCGTAAAACCCTCCGCTACGGGCAAAAGCTCAGTCTCCGGCCCGTCTATGAGCGCCTGCACAACGTAGGCCTCCTTGCGTCCATCCTGCGGCACGGTTATCTCGCGCGTTTCGGCGGTAAGCCGCGTCTGCGATTCGTTGAGGAAATACAGCAGAGGCGTTATGCTTATGTTGGGCGTGAGATTCAGCTCCTGCCGCAGCGGCGCTTCGTCATATTCTTTTTTTTCCGTCTCGCGCAGCTCTGTGCAGCCCATCAGCAGCAGCATACACACCAGCACGAGGCAAAACAGCTTCTTCATTCGCTTCCCTATTCTATGTCAAAAACTTGGCGCGGAAAACGTTGTACGACATTTTCCACACGTCCTTCTCCTGCGTCAGCCTCACGGGTATGTTGGTGAGCGTCTTGGGCTCGCCGTCCAGCAATTTGAGATCGTAGTTTATCATCACAACGTCCGTAAGCCCGTCCGCTGCCGAAACGCCGTCTATCACCTCGTGGTTGGTTAGTGACAGCTTGGCCGCCACCACCTCGTTTATGAACTCCTCCTGCGAGGGCTTGTCCTGCCCGTAGGCGTTTTTGTAGGCTATATAGCTATACAGCCTGCTCCAATCCTTCTTCTCTATGGCCGTGAGTATCTCGCGCATTGTGTTGCGGCCGTTAAGCTCTATCTCGCCGTTGCGCTCGAAGGGCTCCGCCATGTCATCGCTCTCAAGGCCGGCCTCCTGCTGGGTTAGCCTGCGCGCCACGCCCGCCTCGTCCACCAATATTATAACACGCGAATAGGTGCCCTGCTCCACTATGGTGTTCACTATGGAGTATACGGCCAGGTATTTGCGCGTTTTCTCGTTGCTTATGCTCTCCTCGCTCTCCGGCTCGGTCTGCTCTGCCAGCGGCTTCAAAAAATCGCTGCTCAGCGTCACAAAGAGGTATTGCCCCTGCGCCTCCACGTTTATCACCTTGGTGGCGGGGTTTATGAGCGGAACAAAATCCACCCTCGTGGCGGACGGCCCCATAATGAGCTCGTTTATTATGGAGGGCTCCGCGTTCTCGTTCACCGGCACGTCTATGTTTCGTATCTCGCCCACCAGCAGCTTTTCTATGGAGGTGCCGTAGGAATAGCCGAAATACAGCCGCGTGGAGGTCTTGTTGTTTCCCGCCTTTTCCTGCACCGGATTTATCTGCACCGCGACGTTTTGCGGCTCCTCCCGTGGCGTTTGCTCGCAGCCTATGTATATCACCAGCACGATGAGTATGGCGGCGAACACCAGTATCACCTTCAATTTTCTAATATTGTTCAATTCTCACCACTCCCATGCTTATTCATCCTCACCCTCGCCCTCCTGTGCCGATGCGGGCAGAACGGGCTGCTGCAACGGCAGTATCAGCGTAAATACCGAGCCCTGCGCCTCGCGGCTCTTCACCTCCACGCGTCCGCCGTGCATAAGCGCTATCTTGCGCACAATGTGCAGGCCAAGGCCGGTGCCGCCCGTAACGCGCGCGCGCGCCTTGTCTACCCGGTAAAAACGCTCGAATATGTGGCCGAGGTGCTCCTCGCTCATACCCATACCGTCGTCCTGTATTATGAGGTGCACCTCCGGGCCGTGGCGCTTTATTGTTATGTCCACCCTGCCGCCGCCGCGCGAATATTTTATGGCGTTGTCCACCAGATTGGCAACGGCCTGCCGCAGTTTCAAAGGGTCGCACTCTATCTCCACATCGTCCATTATGTGGAAATTCACGGACACGCCGCGCTGCTCCGCTATGGGCATAAGAGAGCTAACGCTGTTTTTCACGAAATCCGAAAAGCGCACCCGCTCCACGTTTATCTTCAATATATCGTTGTTCATCTTGGATATGAGCAGCAGATCGGTTATGAGGCTGCTCAGGCGGTCTATCTCTGCGTTAATGTCGGAAAGGAACTCTTTGTATATGTTCTCGTCCACATTGTCTTGATAAAGCAGCGATTCCACCAGTATCTTCATGGAGGCAAGCGGCGTTTTAAGCTCGTGCGAGGCGTCCGAAACGAATTCGCTGCGCTGCTTGTCTATGTTTTGCAGCCGCTCCACCATCATGTTGAAGGTTTGGCCAAGCTCGGCCAGCTCAGATTTTCCCTCCACGTGCGCGCGGCTTTCAAGATCGCCGCTGGATATCTTTATGGCCGTGGCCGTAAGCTCTTGCACCGGCTTCGTTATGAGCCGCGATATTACGAGGTTGGTAAGTATCACCACGGCGCAGGAGATTATGTATATCCACAGCAGCTTGGTGCCTATATCGCGTATCTGCCTGATCTCCTCCTGCAGGCTGGTGGAATGCAGCAGCACACCCACCGGCGTTCCGTTGCTTATTATGGAGGCGGAGCTATAGAGCGCCCAAAAATACCCGTCCTCCGAGGCGGCGGAGTCTATCTTGTGATAGCCGAAGGAGGAGGCTTGCCCGCCATACAGCACATCGTTCACTTCGTTTATAGATATCTCCCGCCCGTTTAGCTCCGAAAAGGAATCGGCCTGCACTATGCCCGAATCGCTTAGCACCAGCATGCGCCCGCCCAGATCGGCGCTGCTCTTGCTAACCAGATTGTATAGCTCGTTCGCGTCGGAGCGCATGAGGTAGGGCGCCACCTGCACCGATATGCTGTTCACGTTCTTTCTGAGCGACTCCACGCGCTGGGAAAGCAAATATTCCTTCACCATCTCGGAGACGGCAAAGGAAACTATGCCAAAAACTATGGCAACCAATATCAGATATATTATGGCAAATCTCCAGCGTATGGAGTAAAATATTCTGCTTGGCCTCAAACTCATATGCGTTTCTATGTCCCGAAAACGCCTCTTCCAAGGCATTTTTTATATCCCATGACCTCACCGATACCCTACTGTTTGTTTTTCGGTATGCCGCCATAAAAAAACAGCGGCGCACTGTACCCGATACTGGTATTATACGCCGCTATCTCTTTTTTATCAATATTTAGGCCGCGTTGTCACATCAAAACCATATGGTTCCGCTGTTTGCCGTGCCGCTCCAATCGCCGTAATAGTTCACTCCGCCCACCTTTTTGTAGCTTCTCACCTGCACCTGATAGGATTCGCCCCACACGAGTGCGGTGAAGGCGGTGGAGGAAAGCGAGGGTCTGCACGTTCTGGTGCTCCACGCGGAGCTGCCCGTCCTGCGGTAGCGCACCTGATAGCCCGTCACGTTCTGCGCGGCCGAGGCCTTCGTCCAATACACATAGAGCCGCTTGGCGCGCGCCTCCGTGCGGGGCGTTGCCATCTTCTTGGGGTTTATTTTGAACTTGCCCAAAACAACTGTGCCCGCCAAATATTGCGAGCCCGCCGCCACGGTCACCGTCACCTTGTAGGTACCTATGTTTTTGGGCTTTGTCTTGCTCTTGGCGTAGCTTGTGCCGTCCATACCCGTGTAATACACTGCCGTAACGCTGCCCACGCCGCTCTTGGGTGTCACGGTAACGCCCTGCGCGCTGCCCGTGTAGGCCTTGGCCGCAAGCGAATAAGTAAACTGCGATTTCGTGAGAACCGCGCCTACCACCTTGACGGAAGCGCTCACCCGCGGGGTGTACGCAGAATATACAGGCGCGCTGCCGCCGCCATACTTTGAGCGCATCGTGTAGGTGTAGGTCTTGCCCGGGGTCACATCGCTGTCCGTATAGGTCTCGTAGTAGGAGGCGGGGCTGTGTATGAGCTTATCGTCCCTGTATATCTCGTAGCTATTCGGCTCGTATTGGCGCAGCTCGCCGAACCTGGCCTCCGCCTTCTTCCAGTTCAGCACTATGCTCTTGCCGTCCTCCGCGGCAGCCGCCTTAAATTCCTGCGGCGCGCCCACCGTGGGTGCCAGCAGCGTAAAGCTTTTCTTCACGCCCGTGCTGGTAAGCTTGGAAGAATCGGCAACCAGCTTCACCACCGTTTTCACGGTATACTCATAGCTCTTTCCATCCTCCAGATTGCTGTAGCGATCCGTGTAGGACGGCTCTTTGTAGCCGCCGTTCACCGAGCCCAGCCGCACCCCGTCGCGATAAACCTCGTATGAGTCCAGCGTCATGGCGGCGGGCAGGTTTTGCGGCGCGCTCCACGATACCTTCACGCTCACCGTGTCGTGCTCCGCCTTGAGGCCACTGACCTCGGGCACGCTCATATCCTGAAACGGGTAATCCGTATCCTTGGCGGTCTCGTACATTATGCTCGCGTCCGTTCCGTCGTATACGAAATTCACGGCCACCACGGCAAAATCGTTGCCCTGCCCGACGGGAATGGTGACCTCGCGGCCGGGTACCAGCTCCTTATATTCGCGCCGCGTCGCTCTTTTCACGCTGGAAAAAGGCTCGCTCGGGTACACCACGTAAAAACGAGATTTGGCGTCCTCGTCAGTAAGCGTCATCTTCACAACGTTTGTGTCTGTAGAAAGGCGTTCGCCCATTCTGGGAATAACAAAATACTGCGGCATATAGGGCGCGCTGTAGGCGGAAAAGGCGAAGCTCTTGCCCGGAGCCAGCACGGGCTGGCCGTATAGGTCTATCATGCTCCAACCGTCGCCGCTGAAATTCTTTATGTGCGGGCCTATCTTGGCCGGGTCGCTCACGTATGTATCAAGCGCAAAGCTGTTGAAGAATTTGTCGAAATTCGCGAGACTGCTCGAGCTGCCCGTTTTGGTGAAATGGTCGCCCATCGCTATGAAGGTATCGGTGGAGCCGCCGCGCGGGTCGCTTAGAAAACCGTTTATGTCTCCGCCGTTGTTGTAGTATGCAAGACCCATCATATCGGCCGCGCCAAAGCTGGCGTTGGCGTATATATCCACGCCGTAGTTCCAGTCAAGAAAACCGTATCTCGGCTTGAACTGGCTGGTAAAAAAAGCGCCCAGCTTGCCCGAGTTGAATTTATTCGTATAAAGATATCCGGCCAGCTCCGCCATAGCCTCCTCGGCAAAAACATGCTTTATTACCGAATTTTTGCCCGCCTGCCTGTTTTCGTGCACGCAGGAGAAGGACAGAAGATGCGCGTATTCGTGCATTATGGTTTGGTAAAAGCCCTCCGCGTCCCCCTTGAGCTTGGCGTAGCCCTGATTGGGCGCAACGTCCGCGTACAGCATGGCGGCCTTGTTGAAAGAGGTGAAATCCGCCGTGTTGAACAGGCCAGACACATAGCCGCCGGGTGTGCCTCCCGCCTCCCTGCCGTCGTTGGCTATATCGCACAGCAATATTATTATGCTGCCGTCGCCGTTTATATCGTAGGGCTGCGCGAAATAGTTGGGCGAGCCGGGCGTGGATATGAGGGCGTACATTTGGTCGAACCTTTGGGCTATATCCTTTGCCTTGGCGTTTTCGTTGACCCCGTCTGGATAAAAATCCTTGTAGGAGGAGAGCGCATCGCTCTTCACCACGTACACCTGCGCCCGCTGGCTCTTGGCCGCCAGCACGGCCGTTTCCTCCGCGCCAAATATGGAGCTCGCTATCTTAAACTTGCGCTCAGAGCCTATTTCGCCCGCCTGCGGCAGCATCTCGGCCTCGGGCAGCGCCTCGATGGCCTGCTGCTCCACTATGGCTTCGGCAAGCTCCGCGTCCAGCTCGGGCGCTTCATCCGGTGCGTCCGGCGCGGTCTCATCCGGCGCGTTGGGAGCGTCCGGCGCGGGCGGCTCGGTCGGCTCTGCCACCGCGTCATCCACAGGCTGGGAGGTCGGCGCAACATCCGCGACCTCCGCCGCCGCAACGCCCGGCACGGCCAGCGATATAAAAAGCACCAACACAAATATAATCGCAACTATCCTCTTCATTTTTCTATCCCTCCTATACTGATGTAAATATTATGCCTTCTTAACAGAGCTAAAAAAATAGAACTCATTTGTTTGTAGAATTTTCACCTTTTGCCACGCTCTTGCGGTATTCGCTGGGCGACATACCAAAATGATCGCGAAACACCTTGCAAAAGTAGTAATAATCCGTATAGCCCGCCTCTATGCCCACCACCTTGAAGGGTTGCCGCCCCTCGCGTATGAGCCGCGCCGCCTCCTGCATGCGCAGCTCGGAAACGAAGCGCGTCAGCGTCTGCTCCTGATGCTTGGCGAATAGATTGCATATATAGTTGGCGCTCAGGTTGAACTGTCCGGCCAGCATTTTAAGGCTTATGGCCTCCTTATAGTGCTCTCTCACGTAGGCTATGAGCCTCACAAATTCCGGGTTCACGCCCGTCTCCTCAAAGCTGCGCCCGCCCTCCTTTATGTGCGCCAGCTTGCGGTACAGCTTTTGCAGCAAAAATGACATATCGTTCTGCTCCAGCGGCTTCAATATATAATCGAAGCCCTCGTTCAGAAAGAAGGCGCGGGAATCCTCGAAGGTGCCGTAGGCGGAAAGCAGCACAAATTCGCAATCATGCTTGCCCTTCACCTGGTTCATTAGCTCCAGCCCGCCCACGGAGGGCATTTTGAGGTCGGTGAACACCACGTCCGGGCGCAGCGCCAATATCTCCTCTATGGCTCGCGGCGCGGAGGTGGAAAAGCCGCACACCGTGAAGCCGTTTTCCATCCACGGCACGGTCTGCACTATCTCCGAAAGTATGAGCTCCTCATCGTCCACCACGTAAACCCGAAACATATGCTTCCCCCTAAATAGACGCGTCGGGCAGAAGCGGCAGCAATACCGTCACGGTCGTGCCCTCACCCTCTTCGCTCTGCACGCTCAGCCCAAATTTTCTTCCATATTGAGACACTATGCGCTTTTGTATGTTTATGAGCGCCACGCCGCCCAGCCCCTCCTTGGGGTATTCGCTCATGTGTGCCCTGCCAAGCGCCTCTTGCAGCTCGCCAAGCTCGGGCTCCGCTATGCCCGCGCCGTTGTCCGCTATCTTGAAAACTATGCGCTCATCCCTTATCGCTCCGCTTATTTCCACGCGAAAGCCCTCTTTTTTCTCCGCGCCGCCGTGCACGAAGGCGTTTTCCAGTATGGGCTGCAGCACGAAGGCGGGCATGACGTAGTTCACCAGCTCCTCGTCTATATCCATATCCACGGCATAGCGCTTGTTGTGCCGCGTGTTCATTATCTCTATGTAGCGCTCCAGCACCTTTATTTCTATGAAAACATTGCACGCGCCCCGCTGCTGGTGCTTCAGCAGATCGCAAAGATCGTTCATTATCCTCTGCGCGCTCTGCGTTTCTTCCTTTTTAATGAGTATCTCCACATTTTTGAGCGTGTTCACCACAAAGTGCGCGTCCATCTGCCGGCCTAGCAGCCCCATCTGCATCTTGTCCTTGGTGGAAAGCAGCGGGTACAGCATATTTTTGGAAAGATACCTGTGCAGCGTGAGCACGGACCCCAAAAACAGCAGTACAATAAGCAGGCTCACGGTTACAAAAGCGGTGTTTATGGCCATGTAGCGGTCGCTCACCGCGCTCACTATGACCGAAAGATGTGTGCCCCTTACCTGCTTTTCCGCGAAAAAGTCGTGAGACTCGTAAAGCTCGGCTCGGCCCCTGCCATCCAGATTTCTTTCGGTAGACAGCAATATTTTCTCCCCCGCCACAACCGAGGTGTCTATATCGGCCGGCTTGCCCTGCTCCAGCATGCGCCGCGTGCGCGCCAGCGAATTGGCTATCATTATGCTGCCTATGCGCTCCGGATTATCCGTGGCGTTGGAAAACACGGGCGTTATATAGCAAAAATAGCCCACCCCCTCCAGCATCAGCGTGCGAAATGTGGGGTCACCGTTTACAAATTCGTTGAAAAGTATCGTTATGGTCTCGTTGCCGAGGCTGCCCACAAAGCGGTAAAAATCGCCGGACTCGTTCACGGTCACGACCTGGTCGAAAATGGCGTTCACGCCCATCACCTTGGCAATTATCTCGTTTACCCCTGCCGATCTTTCGTAATAGGCCGAAATATCCTCCTCGGTCAAAAAATCCTTTACGTAGGGGCTGCTGCCTATCAGCGAAGCACCCACCTTTATTTGCGAAAGCTCCGAATCTATAGTGGCAAGCATACGCTCCGCTTCCGATTCCATATTTTCATAGATGGTATTTTGATTGTACAAATACACAAAGGAGTTATATACGACCCATATACAGAGTATGACGCAGGTATATATCAGCAGAACAAAGGTGAATTTTTTCTGAAAAGCTTTGCTATTCATCTCATTTTATTTTCCCTGCCGTAAGCAGCCTGCACCGTTTCCAAAAAGCTTTGCAGCTCCAGCGCTGAAAAGCCCGCCCTATATTCCGCCCACACCTCGTCGTCGTATACATCCCGTGCTCCCGTTATGAAATCTATTATGTATCCTTTTGTATACGCCTCAATTTTGGGCTGCAGCTTCTGTATTGTTTCGGTTTCCTCCGAAGAATATACCAACGCGCCCACCATTTCCTTCGGCTCATAGGGTATGTATTGCATGGCGGCCTGCGCGTTCATATATTCCCCGTCCGTAACGCTTCCGTCCCATGTCACGCCACTCGAATATTTCGGCCGCGACACGTAGGGCACTATCTGCTTCAAATGCTTGTTTTGCGGATTGTTCCACAGTTGATTTTTTATTTCTATGGTGGCGGGCGTACCGTAAATGCTCACCTGCCCCTCCTGCGCGAAATCCCAATCCACGCCCTGCTCACCGTAGCGGCCGCGCAAACAGGCTTCCTCGCTCAGCATCAAATCAAAGAGGCGAAACACCTCCTCCGGGTTTTCGCAGGCCGAGGTTATCACGCCGTTCACCTTGGGCAAAGGAATGCTCACCGTGGCAAACTGCGCGCCCTGCGGGCCCTTTATGGGCGCGATACCCACAAAGCGGGAAAGCACCTCGGGGGAATTCTGCTGCACCGTGTCCGTTATGCCGGATGTGGTGAACCCGCCTAAAATATCGCGCTTGTCGGTCGCCATCTGCTTCATTTGCGTGTCGCCCTGAGTGAAGCTGTGCTCATATATGAGCCCCTCGCGGTAAAGCTCGTTCATATACTTCAGCGCTTCCCGCCATTCGTCCCGTATGGGCGCATAAGCTATTTTCCCATCCTCCAAGAGCAGCCGCATGTTTTTTTCGTTATTGAATATGAAGGCGTTGAAAATATAGTCATACACCTGCTTTCCCGCGTAGCTTTCCGTTCCGGCCAGCGGTATTTCGTCATTTTCGCCATTGCTGTTGGGGTCCTGCGTTTTGAAGGCCATAAGCGTATCCTTAAATTCCTGCGTGGTGGTGGGCACGGGCAGGGAAAGCGCGTCCAGCCAGCCCTTGTTAAGCCACATCACCTGGCGGTATCTCGTTATTGTGGAGGAGGAAAAGCCGGGCATATAATATATGTTCCCGTCGGCCGATATCATATATTCGCGCACCTTATACTCGGCCAGCTCCTGCCAAACCGACTTCAAATTTGTGCCGTATCGCTCTATCAGATCGTTTAGCGGCAATATAACGCCGCTTTCCCCCAAATTTTCCAAGCTTGCGCCCTTGAATATGGAATAATCATTTATGCCCACGTAGGCGTCCGGCAGATCGGTGCCCGTGAGCAGCGAGCTGCGGATTATCTCCTCCGCGTTCTGCTCGGGCAGCCAGATCATTTTGATGGTCAAGCCCGTCCGCTCCTCCAGCCACAGCTTGTAGGCGTTCGTGTCAAAATCCTCTATAAATGAATTTTGCGGCGCGCAGAGCGTTATGACCTTGGGCGCGGCCTCCCCGCCGCCCGCCGCCCCACAGGCAGCCAAGGGAAATATAAGCGATATCAATAAAAGTATGGAAACGATTCGTTTTATCATTTTGAACCTCGGGCGATGTTTGGATATGCTTAATACGCCGTCTGTTCCCGCAGCGCAAAGTCCATATCCGTCTTTTGAGCGAAGGCTATGCTTTGAAAACGCAATACAGCGGTCAACAAAGCCGCTAATGCTATGATAAGTTTCTTCATTTTTCTATCCCTCCTATACTGATGTAAATATTATGCCTGCTTCACAGAGCTAAAAAAATAGAAAAAATACATATGGATTTGTAGAATATTCAGTTGTTGTTTACCCGGATCTTATTTGGCCGTGAAATAATACCCCACGCCCCATTTAGTGAGTATATACTCGGGCTTGGCGGGGTTTTTCTCTATCTTTTCCCTAAGCCGCCTTATATGCACGTCCACCGTACGCAGGTCGCCCTGATGCTTCCACACCAGATCGAGCAGCGTGTTCCTGTCAAACACCTTGCCCCTGTTGGATATAAAGAGATTCAGCAGGTCAAACTCCTTGGCAGTCAGGTCTATATCCTTGCCGTCTATCTCCACGCTGCGGTTTATGAGGTACACCTTCATGTCCTTTATCTTGATCACTTGATTGTTTATGGACGTTTTGTTGGGCGTGGCGCGTCGTAAAATGGTCTTTATGCGCGCCTTCAGCTCCAGCATATTGAAGGGCTTTGTCATATAATCGTCCGCGCCGAACTCCAGACCCATTATTTTGTCCATATCCTCACCCTTGGCCGTGAGCATTATTATGGGCACGTCAGACACGCTGCGTATCTTCTGGCAAACCTCCATACCGTCCATCTTGGGCAGCATCACGTCCAGCAAAACAAGATCGTGCCGCGTGGGGTTGAATATCTCCAGCGCTTCCTCGCCATCATAGGCCGCGTCTATAGTATAACCCTCCTGCTGCTCCAAATTGAAGCGCAGTCCTTTAACCAATGCCGGTTCGTCGTCCACAATCAATATATTCTTAGACATACTCTCTCCTTTACGTGGTCAAATCTCCGCTTACCTACTTATCCAACACTAATTATAACATAAAACCAGTTAAATTATATTATAAAACTGTTAAGAAATCCAACTACCGGCCAAAAAGCCGCTCACACAGTGTTTTTCAGACCGTATTGGACTTTGGAAAAAGCTTTTATTTGAGGTATACTGTATTGCGTTGATTGTGAAAGGACAGATCTTATATGAAAATAGATACGCACGTACACGTTTTCGCGGAAAACATAAGGGAAAAGGCGGCCAAAAACCTTACCGAAACGGCCGAGCTGCCAAGCTATACGGATTTCAGCGAGGAAGGCACCCGCCAAAAGTTGCGCCAGTTCGGCATAGATCTAGGCGTGGTGCTTCCCATAGCCACAAACCCGGCGCATCAGCAAACAATAAACAACTGGGCGGCCTCTCTTTCCCACGGCAACCTCATAAGCTTCGGCACGGTGCATCCCCAGGCGACGGACGCAACGGCCGAGTTGGAACGAATAAAGGAGCTGGGGCTTTTCGGCGTGAAGCTGCACCCCGCCTACCAGCACTTTTTTGTTGACGATAAGGCGCTATACCCCATATACGAAAAGATAGCCTCGCTGGGGCTGCCGCTCTGCCTGCACTGCGGCTTCGACCCCGTTTCGCCCAAGGTGATACACTGCCTGCCGCAGCCGCTTTCGCAGGTGGCGCGCGATATACCCGATCTAAAGATAATTGCCGCGCACATGGGCGGCATAAAATTTTATGACGACGTGGAAAAATTTCTGGTGGGTACGGATATATTTTTCGATACCTCCATGTCGCCCATATTTTGCAGTCAGGCACAGTTTGCGCGCATAATAAAAAACCACGGCGCAAGCAAGATACTCTTCGCCTCCGACCTTCCGTGGAGCGATCCGCGCGACGAGATGGATATGATAGAGCGTTCCTTCCTAACTGATGGCGAAAAGGAGCTGATATATTGGAAGAACGCGGCCAAGCTCCTGCAAATACCGCCCGCCTTGATGAAATAACGGGCTATAAAGCTTTCTATATACAACTTTTCAGACAAAAAAATAACCGCCCCTGGCACGGGCGGTTATTAATGTAAATTTTTAACCTCTAGGTCAACCGCTTAACGGTCATATCCTTGTTTTTATTATAACAAAACACACCAAAAAGTCAATACAAGCCAGCATCAATTCAGCGCTATCTCAAGCATCTTGCGCTCGGTCAGCTCCACGGCCGCCGCGGTTATGCGCGCGTATTCTTTTGCATACTCATCGTCCTCGCTCATTACGCGCAGCGTCTCGCGCGCCTTGTCTAGCTGCCGCAGATCGTACAGCATCAGCGTGCCCGCGCCGTGCTGCCTCGTGCCGAAGATATCGCCCGTGCCACGGTATTGCATATCCTTTTCGGCAATCTCGAAGCCGTCGTTAGTGGCGGCCATAACGCGCAGCCGCTCCCAGGCGTTCCGGTTGTCCGATACCAAAAAGCAGTAGGACTGCTCCGCCCCGCGCCCTACCCTGCCGCGAAGCTGATGAAGCTGCGCCAAACCGAAGCGTTCGGCGTTCAGCACCGCCATAACGGTGGCGTTGGGCACGTTTATGCCCACCTCTATTACCGTGGTGGAAACCAACACGCGCACCTGGCCTTCGGCGAAGCGCTGCATTATATCCTGCTTTTGCGCCGCCTTGAGCCTGCCGTGCAGCAGCTCCATTTCCACGCCGGGGTAATGCGCGCCAATCTCGGCAAACATCTCCTTGGCGGATTTCAGCTCGTCATTTTCGCTCTCCTCTATGAGCGGACACACTATGTACGCCTGCCTGCCCGCCAGTATCTCGCGGCGAATGAACTCCAGCATCTCGCCGTACTTATTTTTGCGTATGATGTAGGTTTTCACGCTCTTTCTGCCGGGCGGAAGCTCGTCCACAATGGATATATCCGTGCGGCCGTACAGCACCAGCGCCAGCGAACGCGGTATGGGCGTGGCAGACATTATGAGCGAATGCGCGTCGCGCCGGCCGGATATCGCCGCGCGCTGCTTCACGCCAAAGCGGTGCTGCTCATCCGTTATTATTAGCCCCAGATTCGCGTAGGCCATATCGCCGTAAATTAGCGCGTGCGTGCCTATTATGATGCGCGCCTCGCCCTGCTCTATGCGCCGCTTGGCCTCGCGCCGCGCCTTCGCGCCCATAGCGCCCGTCACCGAAACTATCCACTCCTCGGGAAAGAGCGACAGCGCCGTTTTGACGTGCTGCTCCGCCAATATCTCGGTGGGCGCCATCATAACGCTTTGGAAGCCCGCCTCGGCCACGCAGTGCATGGCGAAAAAGGCCAGCGCCGTCTTTCCGCTGCCCACATCGCCTTGAATTAGCCGATTCATATACACCTCGCCGCCCAGATCGGCCGCTATCTCACGCATAACGCGTTGCTGCGCACCCGTTGGCGAAAAGCCCAGCTTGGCGGTGAAGCCGGTCAAAAGCACTTCGTCTCGCGGCACCACAGCGCCGCTTTCCTCCCGCCGCTCCTCGTTCAAAAGCTCTATCATGCGGCAAAACACCAGCAGCTCGTCAAAAACCATGCGAGAACGGCATTCCCTCGCCTGCTCCATATCGCGCGGAAAATGCGTGCCGCAAATCGCCTCATTTATGCCGGGCAGCTCGAAACGGCGCAAAAATCCCTCCGAATAGAGCTCGGGCAGGCGAATGCTTTTCAATGCCTGCTTTATGAATTTACGCAGCATGTTTTGCTTTAGCCCCGCCGTAAGCGGATATATGGGTGCAAAGGGATCCTCCGGCTTTTTAAAGTATATCTCAGGCGAGGTCATAGCTATCCTGTTGGCCGCGTAGGTGAGCTTGCCGTACATATACACGGTATCCTCGCGCTTTATGTAGCTTTTTATGTGCACCTGATTGAATATATCCACATTAACTATGGCGCTGCCGTCCGACACTTGAAAGGAGGTGATCTCCATGCCCTTGCGTATGCGCCGCGTCTTTGGGTCTGTATAAATATCCACACAAAAAAGGGTGGGCTCGCCAAGCTGCGCGTCCGCAATCCTCACGGGCGCGGAAAAATCGCGGTAGCCGCGCGGCAGATAATACAGCAGATCGCGCAGCGTATAAATGCCCACCTTCTCCAGTATCTTTTCAATTTTCTCGCCCACGCCCGATAGCTCGCGCACGCTGTCCATCAGTTGCATATTTCTTTACTCCAATTGAAGCCGGAACGCTTTTTTCGCTTGAAAACAGCTTTTTCCCATAGTATAATAATTCAAGCAGGGATATGCGAGGCGGTTAGCCACACCCTTACGGAAGGGGGTGGTGCTGATGGAATATCTAGTGATTCTAGTTGTTCTTTTGGTAGTTATTGGCCTGATTTTCAGACCAAAGAAATAACCGCCCCTAGCACGAGCGGTTATTAAGAAAAATCTTTTAATACCTCGGGCTAACCGTTCTGGTCATATCCCTGCTTTTATTATACCAAAAAACCAGCAAAAGTCAATACACAGGCCGCTTGCTCACTCCACCGAAATAAGATACTGATACACCGGCTGGCCGCCATACATAAGCTCTGTGTCGCAGGCGGGGTATTCGCCGGCCACGGCCTCAAGCAGCTCGTTTGCCTGCTCCTCCGTTACGCCCTCGCCATAGTATATGGCTATTATTTCGGAATCCTCGTTCGTCAAGCGCTTCATAAGCCCCAGCGCCACCTCGCGCATATCCTCGCCGCTGGAAACTATGCTGCCCTCCGCAATGCCTACCACGTCGCCCTCTTTTATGAGCGTACCGTTTATTTTGGTCTCGCGCACGGCGTTTGTGAGCTGGCCGGTCTTAACGCCCGCAATGGCTTTTTCCATGCGCGCCACGTTCTGCGCCGCGTCCGCCTCGGGGTCGTATGCCACGGCGGCCGCTATGCCCTGCGGAATGGATTTGGAGCTCACCACCAAAACCTCTCCCGGGCTCAGATCCGCCGCCTGCTCCGCCGCCAGTATTATGTTTTTGTTGTTTGGCAAAACTATAACGCTCTTCGCGTTGCAGCTCTCTATCACCTTTAAAATATCGTGCGTGGAAGGGTTCATAGATTGTCCACCCTCCACAAAGCCGTCCACCTGCCAATCCGCAAGTATATCGCGTATGCCCTCGCCGGAAACCACCTCAACCACGGCAACCGCCTTTTGACCGGCCTCATCCGCGGCCTCGTGGCCAATTATTTCGCGGTGCTGCTCGCGCATGTTGTCTATCTTTATCTGGCTCAGCTCGCCCAGCTCAAGCGCGTAGCCGAGCGCCTTGCCCGGCTCGTTAGTGTGCACGTGCGTTTTCACCAGCGAAACGTCGCCCACCACCAGCACGCAATCCCCAATTTCGGAGAGTCTTCGCCTAAAAGCGTCTATATCGCGGCCGGTAGCGTCCGGACGCAGATTTTTTATGAAAAACTCGGTGCAATAACCAAACTCTATGTCCTCGTTCACTTTCATGTCGGTAAAGTCGGCTATCGCTTCTCCGCTAAGCATTCCCGCCGAATCCACCTTTTCGCCGTCCAGCACGGCCTTAAAGCCCATCAGCAGCACAAGGTAGCCCGCGCCGCCCGCGTCCACCACGCCCGCCTCTTTTAGCACTGGTAACATCTCAGGCGTTTGCTTTAGCGTTTCCTCGCCCTCTTTTATGCAGTATTCCATCTGCTTTCGAACGTCGTCATTGCGCTTGGCGAAGGTTTCAGCCGCCTGCGCGACGCTTTTCGCCACCGTCAGTATGGTGCCCTCCTTGGGCTTCATAACGGCCTTGTAGGCATATTCCACGCCCCGCGCCAGTGCATCCCCCATTATTTGCGCGTCTATATCGCCCTGCGCTTCCGTTATCGCGGAAACAAAGCCCGCGAATATCTGCGAGAGTATAACGCCCGAATTGCCCCGCGCGCCCTTGAGCGCACCCAGACTGAGCGCGTTCATCACGTCGGCCACATCCGGCTCCTGCCCGCCCACGGCGGCCACCTCCTTGGCGGCCGTTATCATGGTGAGAGACATATTTGTGCCCGTATCGCCATCGGGAACGGGAAAAACGTTCATGGCATCAAGCGCGTCCTTATTCTGTTCCAAAATAGCGGCAGCGCCCAATATCATTTCACGAAGCAGCTTACCATCCAGTTTGCCAGCCAATTATAAGCCCCCTTATACCTGTATGCCCTGCACTATGATGTCCACACTCTTAACGTTCAGCCCGGTTTCCTTCTCCACGGAATATTTTACCTTGTCAATTATGTTTTCCGCCACCGCCGCCAGCGAAACACCGTATTTCACCGTGATATAAAGCTCCACGATTATGTTTTCGCTCCCGTCCGACTTTATGTGCACGCCCTTCTCCAGGTCTCCGCTTTTAAATACGTTGGCAATGGCGGCGGCAATGTTCTTTTGTGACATACCCACCAGCCCATAGCATTCCGTTGCGCTTATGCCGGATATCACGGCTATCGTCCTATCGTCAAAAGACACTTTTCCGTATTCATTTTTATATGCAGCACTCATGTAAAAAAAACCTCCTACAATTGGTTTTATCGCTTATTTCAAAAAACATTCCTGCGGCCGTATTCAGCCGATTCTATATATGCTATAATTATATAACAAACAAACGCCAATATCAAACAGTATTAAAGCAGCAACTCGCTTTTGCTATGGCTTTTCAAGGCAAATTGGGCGCGAAAGCAAAAAACACTTGCATTGTGCTCATATAAATGGTAGAATAATTCTCGTTTGATATGTACATTTGAGAGGGAGGTGTTAGAATGGCCAAGTTTTGTGAGGTATGTCATAAGGGCGTTTCGTCCGGTAATAAGGTGAGCCACTCACATAGGAAATCCAAGAGAATTTGGGCGCCCAATGTTCAGCGCGTAAGGGTGATTGAAGAAGGCACTCCCAAAAGAAAGTACGTTTGCACTCGTTGCCTGCGTTCAGGCAAAGTGGAACGCTACGCAAACTAATAGACGAATAGCTAAAGCGCGGTTTGGGCAATGCCCGAGGCGCGTTTTTTGTTTGCCCGCATATATATAAATGAATAAACTTGAATTTTCGTATAATTGTATTTATATGCAGCAAATGTTGTGGTATAATGCAGCAAAGCAAGGATATAGGCGGACGGTGGCCACGTGAATTTCAGTCGATTTCTGATCGGCGGAAAGGAGTGGTGCGCATGGAATATTTGATAGTATTCGCAGTGATAATCATTGTAATATGGCAAATGTCCCTAAAACGCAAATAACCGCCCCCTACCAATGAGTGCGGTTATTTGTTAATCTAACTCGTGGCCAACCGTTTTAGGTTGTATCCTTGCTTTCATTATAACCCAAAACGCCAAATTGTCAACACAAAACGCAAATAACCGCCCCCTACCAATGAGTGCGGTTATTTTGAACTAATCTCGTGGCCAACCGTTTTCGGTTGTATCCTTGCTTTTATTATAACCAAAAACGCTGAATCGTCAATATCCCTTCACACGCACCACAAAAAGCGGCGCGTCCGTTTCTATGTGGGCTTGCGTGGAAACCAGCAGGTTGCTCACACCGCGCGGTCGGCTGTTTTTAAGCACCAGCCGCTCCAGCGGATAGTACAGCCCGGCCGCCGTCACGGTGGCGCGCTCATCGGCAGGTATCAATGATACCGTCTGGCCCTCGCGCCCCTCCACCGCAAAGCTTCCCTCGCCCAGCGTTATAAGCTGCGTGTCGTCCTCTATCACCAGGCTTACGCCGCGCGCCGCCGCGTGCTTCAGCAGCATCAGGTTGGAGAGCAGATGATCCACCCGCCCGCCCGTCGCGCCCAGCCACACCACTGTAGCAGCGCCGCGCAATATCGCCAGCTCCAAGGCCAAAAAGCTGTCCGTATCGTCCTTTTCCGCATCTGCGGTGAAAAGCTGCGCGCCGTTTTCCATGTGCTTTTTCACCAGCGCGCCGTCCGCGGAATCCATATCGCCCACTATTATATTGGGCGAAAGCCGGGCGCGCTCAAAACTCCTTAGCCCGCCGTCCGCCGCTATCAGCAGCTTGCACTCCCCCGCCCGCTCGGCCAAAAGCGCCGGCGAAGGCTGCTCGCCCGCCGAAACTATGAGCGCTTTCATTTGAGCCGTTCCCTCATTTGCGCCACCGTGGCAACGGGGTCGGCAGTGTCGAATATGGCGCTGCCCGCCACTATCACGTTCGCGCCGTAGCCCGCTATTTCCGCGATATTATCCACGCTGACGCCGCCGTCCACCTCAATGTCTATATCCCTGCCGCTCCGCTTCACCATCTCGCGCAGATCGGAGAGCTTTCTTCCCACCGCCGGTATGAACTTCTGCCCGCCGTAGCCGGGGTTCACCGACATCAGCAGCACCATGTCCACATCGTCCATTATGTAATCCAGCTCACACAGCGGTGTGCCCGGGTTCAGCACCACGCCCGCTTTTACGCCGCATTCCTTTATCTGTGCCAGCACGCGCTGCACATGCGTGGCCGCCTCCACGTGGAAGGTTATTATATCCGCGCCCGCGCTTGCGAAACGCTCCACATACCTGCCCGGGTCGGCTATCATCAAATGCACGTCCAGCGGTATTTTCGTTATCTTTTTGATATCCTCTATCATTTTGAAACCGAAGGATATGTTGGGCACGAACATGCCGTCCATAACGTCGCAGTGCAGGTATTCCACACCCGCTTTTTCCATGAGTTCTATGCCGCTTTTCATATCCACAAAGTTCGCGGACAGCAGCGACGGAGCAAGCTTTATCATTTTTTTTCCTCCAATGTGTTCTTTAGTTTGATATATCTGTCGTACCTGTTTTGACTTATTTCGCCCGCTTCAACGGCGCGCTTCACGCCGCAATCAGGCTCCTTATCGTGCGCGCAGGTAGCAAACCTGCATTCGTTCGCGTAATTTTCAAACTCTCTGTAGCAGCCGGAAAGCTCGAAGGCCTCCAGCCCCTCCGTGGCCAGCATGGAAAAGCCGGGCGTATCGAATATATATGCATCCAGCTTGGGTATGTATAATAGCTCCACCACGCGTGTGGTGTGCTTGCCGCGATCCGTCTTTTTGGAAAGCCCGCCCACCTCAAGATGCAGCCGCTCGTCCAGCAGATTTATGAGCGAGGATTTCCCCACGGCGGATTGACCCGTAAAGCAGACGCACCTGCCGCGCAGCAGCTCCTCAAGCTCCGCCATGCCCAGGTTTTCCCTGGCCGATACGCACAGCAGCGGATAGGCCGCGTATTGCGCCGCTATCGCCTCTATGGCCGCGCCGCCCGCCTCCGTCTTGTTCACGCAGATCACCGGCTCTATGCCCGCGCGCTCCGCCTGTATGAGCAGCTTATCGGCCAGCATGAAATCTATGTGCGGCTTGGTGGCCGAAACCACCAGCAGCATAATATCCACATTGGCGACGGGCGGACGCAGCAGCTCGTTTTCACGCGGCGAAATATCCTCCACGTAGCCGTATTCCTGCCCGCGCTGCGCGGAAAACTCCACAAAGTCGCCAGCCAGCGGCTTTATGTTTTCATTGCGAAACCTTCCGCAGGCGCGGCACTCGTGCAGCTGGCCATCCTCGCCGTTCACGTAGTAAAACCCGCCCAAAATTTTCAACAAACGTCCTTTGATACGCTAATCCACCTTTTTCAGTTCTACAGGCTTGCTTATCTCCTGCCTGCCGTCCACAAATATCACCAGATTCTTCTTGAGCACGGCCTCGCTGGAGTCGAAGGTGAAAATCGCCTGCGCCAGCTCTATCACCTGCGTGCCCTGCGGATAAACGCGCGAGCTGGCCGCGTAAAACACGGGTATACCCTCCAGCTCGTCCGCGATGGAAACTATCACCGTTGTCTGATCCTTGGGTATGTCTATGTTGAATTTATCCTCGTAGGTATATTCGTTCCCCTCCGGTTTGGAAACGTACAGGTATATCGGGTCGTCCTGCAGGTGCTCCGTATCGGCCGCAGGCTCCTGCCTTATAACGTTTCCGGGCGGCATGACAGATTTTTCCTCTATCACGAAGAATTTTCCGCCGTAAAAACCGCTGTCCTGTATTTCCACCAGCGCGTTTTTGAGCTCTCTGCCGCTCACGTCCGGCATTTTTATCTTCTTTTGGTCGGGCGATATCTTCACGTACAGCGTCACCGTGACGTCGGGCGATATATCCGCCCCCGCCTCGGGCGACTGGCGCAGCACCGTGCCTATGGGCATATCGCCCTCCGGCTCCTTTACTATGTTGTCCACCTCTATGCCCGCCTGGCTCAGCAGCGTTTCGGCCTGCTGCTGCGGCATGCCCGTCACGCTGGGCATGCTCTCCGCGCCCGCGCCCAGGCTCACCACCAGGTTTACCGTGCTGCCCTCCTCCAGCTTGCTGGTGCTCTTGGGGTCTTGGTCTATCACCGTGCCCTTTTCGCTGTTGTCGTTCACGTCCTGCCGCTTCACTATGAAGCCCTTGTCAGACAAGAGCTCTATTGCCTTGCTTATGTTGTAGCCCACCACATCGGGCACGGGCGACACCCGCGCCGCCGTTTCCGAAAGCAGCAGCGACAGCACTATTATAACGGCCGCCACCACGCCCACGCCAATGCCAACCGACAAAAATACGCGGTTCACGCTTCTTCTGGAACGCTTTATGTGCATTTCCTCCACGCGCTGCTGTGTGCGCTTGCTCTCCGTATATTTAACGTACTCGCCGCGCGGCTCGCTAAGGCAGCGTTGCAGATCCTCGTATACTGTGAAGGCCGTTCTGTACCTGAAATGCTTGTCCTTTTGCGCCGCCTTTAGTATTATGCGGTTGAGGCTCTCGGGTATGCCCGGGTTTTCATCGCGCGCCTCGGGCATGGGCTCGTTTATGTGCTTGAGCGCTATGGCCACCGAAGTATCCGCGTCAAAGGGCACGCGGCCGGTCACCATTTCGTACATCAGTATTCCCAGCGAATATATGTCTGAGCGACGATCCGCGCGCTCGCCCTTGGCCTGCTCCGGCGAAAAATAGTGCACGGAGCCCATGACGCTGTTGTCTTCCATCGTTATGGTGTTTTGCGCAAGATTTTTGGCTATGCCGAAATCCGCTATGAAGGGCTCGCCCGACATATCTATGAGCACGTTGTGCGGCTTTATATCCCGATGAACGAAACCTTTCACGTGCGCGTACTCAAGCGCCAAGCACAGCTTTTTGGCTATGTTCACAACATACTTCGTGGGCAGCGGCCCGTTTATGTTTATGAGGTGCTTTAGCGTTTTGCCCTCTATCAGATCCATCACTATGTAATACATGCCATTGTCAAGACCCGCGTCATAGGCGCGGATTATGTTGGCGTGGCGCAGCTTCAGCGAGGCCTGCACCTCTTTTTTGAAGCGCTGAACAAACTCATCGTTTTTGGTGAGCTCCGGCTTCAATATTTTCACGGCGACGATCTGCGAAGTCATTTCGTCCCGCGCGCGGTAAATTACGGCCGTGCCGCCCGCGTCTATCTGCTCTATAAGGCGGTAGCGACCCGCAAGCAGCCTTGTTTTGTCTATCATTCCGCCCCTTCCTCCCGGGCTGAGTTTTGGGCAATTATAACCGTTATATTGTCCTTACCCCCCGCCTCAAGAGCGTAATCTACAAGAGAGCGCGCCTTGTCCGCAATTTCTTCCGAACCCGCCAGCACCTCTGTGAGAGCGTTTATATCTGCATAGGTGGTGAGCCCGTCAGAGCACAAGAGAAGCGTATCGCCCTCGCTCCACTCCACGCGGTAAATATCCACCTCCAGCTTTTTCATGCCCAGCGCGCGCGTGATTATATTTTTGAAGGGATAATCGCCCGCGTCGTTTTGCTTTATTACACCCGAATCTATAAGATGCTGAACGTATGTGTGATCCTTGGTGAGCTTGGTCATCTCCGCGCCACCCAAAAGATAGGCGGACGAATCCCCCACCTGCGCCAGCGTAAGCATATCTCCCTCCGCGTATGCGAAGGTGAGAGTGGTACCCATGCCCTGAAGCTGCTCGTTTTCGGCCATTTTAGATATGAGCACCCTGTTTGCGTATTTTATGGCGTCCACTATCTGCTCTTCCGTCAGCCTTACCGTATCCAGCCTTTCTATGTAGCTCTTTATGGCCTGCGCCGCCGCGCCGCTGGCCACCTCACCCGCCGCGTGGCCGCCCATTCCGTCCGCCACCAGCATATACTGCGGCGCTTCGCCACATTCTATGAGCAATGTATCCTCGTTGGTCGGCCTCACCTTGCCGACATGCGTTAACCCGACAGTTTTCATTCGTACCCCTCAACAATTTTTTACGCACACGCCTCTCCCCCGCGCGGCGCGTTTTTTATTATACCAATTCCATTTAAAAAGTGCTTGCACTTTTTATAGCGCGAAGCGCGTTTGGAATGGCATGAGACGTGTTCTGCGCTGCTCTTGCGCAGAACGTGCCACGCCGCAGGCGCGGCGCTTCCGAATTAAAACAGATGTTTTAATTCAGAATTAGTATTACATGATAATATTATACAATATATTTTGTTTCAATTATATATGTTTGTTGGGAAATCTGCGCATGCGCGCGCAAAAACAATATAATGGCACAGCAAAAAATACTATGTACGCTATTATAAAAGCGGCAAAAATCAGCCGCCGAAAATGATGCACTGCGGGCGTTGCTTTATTAAACTAAACAATATTTTCTCCAAGTAAGATCTTTGGCATTGTAGTAAGACATCGGTTCCAGCGCTTGTAGAATTTCTCTAAGCCAACCACCGCCAGCCTTGCGTGGGCTTCTTCATTTTCCAATGCCAAATAAAGCATGTAGGTCACCTTTCCAATATAACGGGTAAGCCTTATGGGAACTTCGCCATTTTTTACAGCGTTAAAATCTTTCTGGCGATGTGTGCGTTTGATATATTTAACATCAATTACACCAGGTTGTGTCAGGTAAAACTCCGCCACTTCCTTCATCAAAGCCTCAATTTCCTCTTGCTTCTCAATTTTCGCTTCATATATACATATCTCGTTAAACATAAGCACCTCGATCAAGTAAAAATAACATTATTTTTTATAAGAATCAATTGGCATAATCATTATTATATCATAAAAATCGTTTCAAATAATAATTGATGGCTCATTTCCTTTACAACGATTTTGGTGCCTATATTCGTGAAAAAACGCGAGAAAAAAATCGCATGCCATCAAACGATGATACGCTCCGCGCCCGTGCAATTTTCTTCTACACCGTTCAAACACCATAAAGCCCAACCGAGAAATACAACGCAAAGCCAACCAAGAGGGGGATTCTCTAAGGTGGAGATACTCTCCCACTTAGAAGGCGCATCGTTTGCGTAAGCAAACAAAAGGGTCATCGTAAGATGCCCTAATGCGCCATGGAGCGTCTAGGAATCGCTCCGCTCCCGTTGGTCGCTATCACGCCGTCTCCACTCGCTGCCGCTCCCTGCGGTCGCTTTTCCGCCACTGGCGGCGCTCGCTCCGCGTTCGATTCCCTACGAAATATGCGCTCCAAAGGCAAAAGACCCCTAACGGAGTCTTTTGCCTTTGGAGCGGGTGATGGGAGAAAGCATTTCCCTTTTCCACGCCTTTAACATTGTTTAACAACGTCTCAAAAACCTTTTCGTTATGCACTTTTTGTTTAATTGGCTGTGATTTGATTCAGCCATATATTTCTTGTTTTTAGCGAAAACGTGTAAAAATCGTGTACGGCTG
>CAYXFB010000024.1:0-35036 GCA_964464145.1 uncultured Christensenella sp. | reverse complement strand
TCTTAATTATGGAAATGAAAAAGCTAAAGAAACTAGTCAGCATACTTTTGGCAGCCGTACTGGTATTTGGCGTGGCAGCTACAGGTTTTGCGGCGGCTCCCGAGAACGTTGTGCTTGAAGAAGTTGCAGCGGACGCGGCGGCAGCTCCGGAGGAGGCTCCGGTAGTTGACGAAGCCCCGGTTGCCGAGGTTACGGCAGTAGAGGAAGAGACTGTTGCTGATGTTGCGGCGGCGCAAACAATAACGTTCACCGCTAATACAGAGTCGGCAAGCGGTGGCGGCGGCACTTTCTATCCCATACCCAATGCATCGGTTAAGTTTACTTACACTGGTGCGGGCGATTCAATAGCTGTTACATCCGGAACTCAGACAGGAACGTTGACAAGCACTAATCCGGTTACCATATCACTTGGTGAAGCAGCAACGGCCGGTATATCTTTTGATGTAACGAACGGCAGCGGAATAGTCGGCGGCACATTGACAGCTGAGCTGGTAGATAGAAGCAGCGAAACAACCGGTCTGATATATGATTCCGGCGATAAAGTAGACCTTATGGTTGCAGCCACTACCGGAGCTATCACACCTACCACCGAAGTGATTTTGCACAATGGTGATGGTGATGGTAATAACACAGATGGCAACGATGCTAATATATGCAGCGTTGGTACAGTGATATCCGGTGTGGTTAGAGCGGCGGATGGTTCCGTTGCTGCAAATGCTACAGTTAAAATACCATATAAGGACAGCAATGGTGTTGGGAAAGAGGAAACTCTTACAACGGATGCAACCGGTAAATATACATTTACAACAAGCAGCGCCAAACGTGTGTACTTTATGGCGTATGATGTTTTAGCCAACAAAACTATAAATAGTAAAGAATATTTCGGCGAGCAAGAGTTTAGTATTGGATTGTTTGATCCCGCGACTCTTGTAACTGTAAATGTAAGAGACATAACACTGCAGCAGCGTAACAAGGTTGTGGTAAAGGGTGTGGACGGGGCTATTATAGCCGGTGCGAAGGTTTACGCACATGGTGCACAAACTCCTGCTACTGAATTCGATCCCGCCACTGATGTGTTTGCTATAGCAGATATAAATGGAGAGGCAACTTTCCCGAACTTGGAATTTAAAGGTGCTATTGAAAGCTACAATTTCTATGTATTGGGCGGAAAGCTGGGAACGTCCAGATATTTCCAGACTCAAACAGGTATAGTGCCCCTAACGGAGATTTTCGAATCGGGTGGTAATTCTACAGAAACGGGTTACTTTTATGAGCAGACAATACAGATGAAGAGCGCGCCGGAACTTGCCGCTGTTACAATAGCAGGTCCCGGAAATGTTGCCGGTGTTAAAGACGGCAGCGTTACTCTGAGTGCAACGGTTGGAGCTACAGGCTTCCCGGATTTGAAGGACGCAAATTTCAAAATGGAATGGCAGTCAAAAGCAAAGGATGCCACAAGCTGGTCAGCTGTTGCCAATTCAAATAGCTCATCACTTGTTTTGAGCAATCTTACGGAAGCAATGAACGGCACACAGTATAGGCTGGTAGCTTATCCTGAAAAGGCTGGGTTTGTTCCTACAGACGTTATTGGCGCAGACAAAGTTGTTAAGGTTGCAAACTGCGTATCTCAGCCGGCTACACTTTCTGTAGTTACCGGTAATACAGTAGACGGATATGTATACAGTACATCCGGTGGTATAGTTGCAGGTGGCTACACCACGAAGCTGCCGGTACTAAACATATGGACGGCTGCAAACTTTGAGAGCAACCAGAAAACCGTGTACACAACTGCTACTATACAGGCAAATGGCGCTCTTGCAGCAAGCTATGATGCTGGCACCTCAAAGTATCTGCCGATAACACTGCCCGACGGTGATTATGTGATAGGCATAAAGCCCACCACAGGTAAAGAATATACCACCATATACAGTGGAGCCTCTGCTTTTGCAAACTACTACGGCGGTACTGCCAAGTTTACGGTAGCTGGAAAGAGCATAACGGGTCTATCATTGAACTTTGATCCTACCCCCGCTGTTGTATACACGCAGCAGCCCGCTTCAAAAACTACTGTAGTTGGCGGAAAAACAACCATGACGGTAGCTGCGTTCGATTGCTCCGGCGCAACGCCTTCAGCTGTAAGCGCATTCCAGTGGAAGGTGATTGCAGGTGACAATTCTCCTGTAAACGTTAGTGGCGCTACAACGGCTACGCTAACTCTTGATGCCGTAACAGCAGCTATGAATGGCAACAAGTATTTTGCTACCGCAACAGCGGGCGGCAAGACAGTAGATTCCGCTCAGGCGGTACTTACTGTTGGCGCAGCTACGCCCATAGCAATAGTAAAACAGCCCGTAAGTGTAAGCGCTTCTGTAAGCAGAACGGCTGAATTTACTGTAAGCATAGCAGGTGACGCTACTGTTACTTATGAGTGGCAGCTAGATACTGGCAACGGTAAGTTTGTAGCGGTAAGTGAAGGTGCGCAGTACGGCATTAAAGATATAACCACAGACCCGTACAAGGGCACGCTTGCCGGTTCGAAGCTGACAATAAAGGAAAACACAATAGCGGACGCATGGAACGGCTACAAGTACAGGGTGGTAGTGACTGCGGGAACAACAAAGCTTACATCTGATGCTGCTTCACTTTCAGTTGTAGCTCCCACACCCGTATCTATAGCTACACAGCCCGTAGACACAACTGCCGTACTAAACAGATTCGCTAAGTTCAGCGTAACTGCGGCAGGTACGGCGCCCTATAAGTTCCAGTGGCAGGTTTCTAAGGATAAGGGACTCAAATTTGAAAATATAGGCGATGTAAGCGAATATGCCAATGCAAAGGTTGAAGTGGATAAAGATAACCCTGCGTTGAGTACACTTACAATACCGGTTACAACAGTAAATGTTAAGAATGATATGTTCCGCGTTATAGTAAAGGGCAGCGACATTAAAACTGTTGATGACAACATGGTAATATCCAACAATGTAAAAATCACAGATATTTCCACAAATGTTGTGCCGGCAACAATAACCAAACAGCCTGCCGATCAGTCTGTTGCGGTTGGCCGTAAAGCCACATTTGGTGTAACTGTAGATGGTACAGGCCCGTTCGTATATGCCATTCAGATGTATAACGAAAAAGATAAGGTTTGGTCACCTACTGATGCAACGCTGAAATCTGCTAAATACAGCGACAGCGCGTGGAAAACAAAGTCTGATATTGATGTAGACGCAGCATCTTTGGATATGAATGGTTATTCATACAAAATAGCTGTTAAGGACGTAGTAGCAAATAGTGATGGATCATTGGCACCCATAATATTCTCCAACGCTGCTAAGCTGACTGTAACGGAAGTTGTTAAACCTACAATAAAAGAGCAGCCGATGAATCAAGCCATAGTAGTTGGCGGAACCACAATGTTTGCCGTAGACGTAGAAGGCTCCGGTCCCTTCACATACGTGTGGGAAAAGAGCAGTGACGGTAAATTATGGTCAACAGTTGGCGGTGAAGCCGCGTACACCACACCTCCGGCTACAGCGGCAGATGATAACACACTTTATAGGGTGCGCGTTACAAACATCGATGGCGACTTCGTAGTTTCGGAACCCGCTACGCTGACGGTATCAAGTGAGATAACAAGCGCTTCTATAGTTGGCGAGGAAAGCTTGTACATTGGCGACACAGTTAAGTATAAGATCGAAGTAGAGCCTAAGGGTGCCTACTATGATGTGGAATGGTCTATAGCAGAATCTAACGCTGACAAGGCTTCCATAGACAAGGACGGCATGCTTACTGGTAAAGCTAATGGCATACTGAAAGTTTATGCAAAAGTAACAAGTGCAGATAACAAGGTGCTGACCGTGTCCAAGAAGATATCGGTAAAGAAGGCAATGACCAGCTTTGATCTCAAGAGCAAGGAAAACCGCATAATACTTTATAAAGGCGGAAACGGCGTCTCTAAGTATCCTTGGCATACACAGTTGATACCTGTAAACTACAAGCCGTCTAACGCCAGCCATAGCGTAAAGGATCTTGAGTGGAGAACTAGCGATCGTTTTGTAGCCACCGTTGAAAACGGTAAAGTAAAGGTTGCCAGCGGCGCTGGTACAAGGTTGGGAACTGTAATAATTACAGCAACTGATAAAGGGAACGATAAGGCCGTTGCTACCTACATACTGCAGGTAAAAAAGGCGAAATAAGTAACTAAACGCTTAAACCGCCAGACACTGCTGTGGGTGCCGCTAAGATATCTATGATTATATGCGCCCCAAACAATATGGTCGTAAATCGCCAGCACGCGCCCGAAGTGGTGAATGAGTAGGACAAAAGAAAAACGCCAGTGGTTCACAAGCTGAAAAGTGAGGAAGATCGTTGGTAGGAAAAAACAAAGACCGCGCAATGCGGCCTTTGTTTTTTTATGTTGCGTTAGCGCGTTTGGAATTGCATGAGACATCGCATAGCCCCGCTGCGCAATTTTGCGCAGTATTAGTCTGCTATATCCTCGTACTGCTTCAAAAGCGAGAGGTGGGCGCTGCGATAGCCGCCTTTGTCAGCGCCGAGGCTATTCGCCGCCAGCGCGAATATGTCGGCTATATCGGTATCGGAGCTGCCGCGCAGAGCTGCGCCGTACTCCGCAACTGAGGCTGCGAAATTGAAGTCCGCCGAGGGGGCACGCGCTATGCTTTCGAAGGTAACGGGTGAGAGCATGAGCTTGCTTTCCTCCTCACCCGGCTGCTTGTAGCGTATGCGCACCTCGAGAAGCTCGTCCGGGTACCGTCCCTCGCCCGAAGCGGGGGAGGGGTCGCCGTATTTTTCGCCGCTGCTGTTTTTTAGCTCCAGCTCGAACATCACCACAACGTCCGTATCCAACCCTATTTCGCCCGCGTCCACGCTGTCGTCCGCAAAGTCGCGGTTTTGCAGCATGCGGTTTTCGTAGCCTATGAGGCGGTAGGAGGAAACGTTGGCCGGGTTGAACTCCACCTGCGCCTTAACGTCGTCCGCTATTGTGAAGAGGTTGGCGTTTAGCTCGTCCACCAGCGTCTTTTTGGCCGTGCGCGCACTGTCTATATAGCTGTAGTTGCCGTTGCCGTCCCTTGAGAGCGTTTCCATTATGTCGTCGCGTATATTGCCCGTGCCGAAGCCCAGCACGCTCAAATACACGCCGCTGTCCCGCTTTTTTGATATGAAGGCGGAAAGATCCCGCACATCAGACATTCCCACGTTAAAATCGCCGTCCGTGGCCAGTATAACGCGGTTGTTGCCGCCATCTATAAAGTTTTGCTCTGCAAGGGTATAGGCCGTCCATATGCCGTCCGCGCCCGCTGTGCTGCCTCCCGGCTCAATGCTCTCCACTGCGGAGAGTATTTGGGCTTTGTCCTCTCCCGAAACGCCCGAAAGCAGCACGGAAGAGCTGTCCGCATAGGTCACGATGGAAATACTGTCGTTTGGATTCAGGTTTTCGGTGAGCAGCGAGAAGGCTTTTTTGAGCAGGGGAAGCTTGTCGAAACTGTCCATAGAGCCGGAGGTGTCTATCAAAAAGGTTATGTTGCTGGGGGGAAGCAGGCTTCTGTCCACAGCCTTGGCCTTTACGCGTATGAAGGCCAGATATTTCTCTGCGTCAAAGGGATCTTGCGCGAGCTCCGTGTATATGGCAAGCGGATCCGCGCCAAACTCGGCGGGCGTATCGTAGCTGAAATAGTTTATGAGCTCCTCCGTGCGCACCGCGTCCGCCGGGGGAAGAAAGCCGCTTTCGATGTAGCGCGCGGCGTTGGAATAGGCGGCGGTATCCACCTTGAGGGACAGCGTGACCGTGGAATCTTCCTCCACCGGCCGTGCCGCGTTTTCGGTTATGGGTATGTAGCTCTCGCTCTCTCCTGTGAGCGGCGCTTCATCTGCGGGTGCGGCAAAACCCGCGTCAGCAGCGGGAGCCTCCGAATAGGCGGGCTCCTCGGCGGGAAGGGGCATCGCCGGAGCCTCGGCGGATTCCGCGGGCGGCGCTTCGTCCGCAGGCGCGGCCTGAGCCGGGTCGGGGGTGGGCGCCATATCCGTGCGGGGCAGAGCGGGCGCGGTTTCGGCCTGCCCGGACTCTGCAGCGGGGGAGGAAGAGGTGCGCGGCGGCGCCGAGCAGGAGGCCAGCATCGCTATTACCAGCATTATTGATATTACAGTGATTATTTTTTTCATATTGATGTA
Organism: uncultured Christensenella sp.; assembly: GCA_964464145.1. GTDB lineage: Bacteria > Bacillota > Clostridia > Christensenellales > Christensenellaceae > UBA5399. Next base: position 28,847 of record CAYXFB010000024.1, on the reverse strand, counting down.
CGCTCCTTTGTAGGCATATTGGTCTTGGTATAAATTAAAACCCGGCGCGAAGCAAAAATATTACAGCCGCGCCGGATCTTTTTGTTATACCAATATGCTTTCGCCCAGTGAAATGAGCGTGTTTATATCGTATTGGCTGGTGAGCTCGTAGAGCACGCCGTCCTTTATGAACACCAGCGTGGCGTAATCAGGATTATAGCCGCCGTAGGCCACCTGCCCGTTTATGGGCACTTCTTTGAGCGCCGAGGTGTCCGGCAGCTCGTTTGCGTATTGCATGGTGAGCACCACGTTGTCTTTCTCCGTGTTGTCTATGTAGTATATGGTTCTTCCCTCGTCCTGCCCGGTCGCGGATATGGTGAAGTTGGGCGGGAGGGTGGCGTTCAGCGGTATCACCGCCATGTCCTGCGCGCCGCCGGCCGCAGATTCGGGCATCTCAGCCGCCGCTGCAGGAGCTTCCGCCGCCGCTGCCGGAGCCTCGGCGGGCACCTCTGCGGGCGCGGCCGCGATCTCGGGTATCGCCGCCGCTGCCGATTCCGCCGCGGGCGCTGGGGCCTCCGCAGATTGGGGCGCTTGCTCCGCTATAGCGGCTTCGTTGCGCGCGTAAAGCGCGGGAACGTCCTTCGTCGCGCTTAGCTGGGTTATCATAACGGGCAGCACCACGGCCACGACGGCGCAGGCGGCCACTATGCCCAGTATGCGCGTGGTGCGCGCGCGGGAGAACGCCGCCCTGCCGCGCTTCACTTTTTCGTCCATAGCCGGAGTCACGCGCTGCGGTTCGTCCTTCATTTCCTCTAGCTCGGCCTTGAGCTCTTCGCCGTATTTATCTATATAATCGTTCGCCATACGCTTGAACAATATATGGAGGTCGTCACGCTTTTGCATCTATGTAACCCTCCTCTCTGAGGATCGCTGCCAGCTTCTTTTTGGCGCGGTGCAGCAGTACGCCCACATGGTTCGCGTTTATTTTGAGCAGTTTTCCTATTTCCTGATTGGAATAATCGTAGGCGTATTTCAGCAGGAAAACGTTCTTATACTCCTCGCCCACGCTGTTTATGAGGCGGTATATCTCCTCCGTGCCAAGCGCCGCCACCACCTGACCCTCAAGCTCGAATCCGTCTGCCTGCTCTTCGGGTATCTCGGCCGTGGCGTTCTTGTTTTTCTTCTCTAGCAGCGTGAGCGCCGCGTTTTTGGCTATTGTCACCAAAAAAGCTATGCTTCTGCCGCTGTCCACATCGTCTATTTTGGACAGATTTTTGTATATGCGCAAATACGCCTCGCTTACGGCGTCCTCCGCGAGCATATAGTCCTGCAATATGTCGTACGCTTTTTTGAGCAGCAGGTTTTTGTATTTTGAGTATAGATACTCGAATTTGTCCCGCTCCTGCTCACTGCCAAAGGCAAGAACTATAAAAAACAAACGCTTTCACCTTTCGTTAATATAAACCCTGTGTTTTTCGCAAATATTACAATTGTTACGAAAAAATTTATGCGATAATTATACCACATATACTTAATTGTGGCGAACTGCGGCGGGTGTATGATATTATATAATAAGCAAAATATAGAATATGAGGTGTGTTATGGACAAGAGGCGTTTTGCGGATACGAACGAATTTTTTTCGCTGCTGGGCTTTGGCTGCATGCGTTTTCCCACCACGGCGGACAAGGCTATAGACGAGGCCGCCGCGCGGGATATGCTGGACTACGCGATGGAAAGCGGCGTGAACTACATAGACACGGCCTATTTTTACCACGAGGATAGGTCGGAGGATTTTGTTGGTCGTTCGCTTGCGGGCAGGGCGAGGGACAGCTACTATCTGGCGACCAAGCTGCCCCTGTGGCTCACCGAAAATGAGGATGACGTGGAGCGCATATTTTTCGAGCAGCTGAAGCGACTGCGTGTGGAATATCTGGATCACTATCTGCTGCACAATCTGGATACGGAAAACGCGGATGTGGCGCGCAAATATAAGGCGATGGAAAAGCTGCAGCGCTTCAAGGAGCAGGGGCTCATACGCCGTATAGGCATGTCCTTTCATGATACCGCCGAGGTGCTTGAGCGGCACATTGCCGAGTTTGATGTGGAGTTCGTTTATTTGCAGCTCAATTATATGGATTGGGAGCTGCAAAACGCCAAGGGGCAATATGAGGTGGTAACAAAGGCCTGCCTGCCCGTAATAGTTATGGAGCCGGTGCGCGGCGGGGGATTGGCTTCGCTGTGCGAAAGATCTATCGCGCTGCTGCGCGGTGTGGAGCCGGATAAGACGCCCGCGTCCTGGGCGCTTAGGTTCGCCGCGTCTCTTCCAAGCGTTGTGACCGTGCTTAGCGGCATGAGCTCTATGGAGCAGGTGCGCGACAACGTGGCCACCATGACGGATTTCAAGCCGCTTTCCGAGGCGGATAAAAGCGTGCTGGACGAAGCGCTGAAGATATACGTTTCATCCGGCGCCATACCCTGCACCTCCTGCCGCTACTGCGAGGACTGCCCCAAGAGCATAGATATACCCACACTTTTCACCACCTACAACCAGTATAAGACGACGGGCTCAAAGGCGAAATTTATGAACACGTATGATTTTATAGAGGAGGGCAGGCGCGCGCACGATTGCGTAAGCTGCGGAAAATGCGAGGCGCTGTGCCCGCAGAGCATAAAAATACCCGAATATATGGAAAAAATAGCTGATTTGGCAAAGGAGCTGTGCGTGTGATATGGAAAACAGAGTAGAACGAGCGGCGGAATTTCATGGCTTGGGCTGCAACTGCGCGCAGGCGGTGACGCGGGCATACGCGGACGTGATGGGCATAGACGAGGACAGGGCGGCCGCCATTGCAGCGCCCTTCGGCAGCGGTATGGGCGGCACGCGCGGCGTGTGCGGAGCCGTTTCCGCCATGCTGATGGTGCTGGGCGGAGCGCAGGGCGATATTGGCACGGAGGGCAAGGCGGGCCGCAAGGAGATATACGCCAAGGCGACCGAGATGATGCGTGAGTTTGACGAGGCGGCGGGTTCGCACATTTGCGGAGAGCTGCTGGCGCTGCCCAAGGAGGGCGCGCAATTCTGCCGCAAAAACTGCGTGGAATACGTGCGGCTGGCGGCCGGGCTGCTGGAAAAATATTTGTGAGGTAAAAATATGTACATTTTGGGGATAGATATCGGCACGCAGGGTGTGCGCGGCATAGTAACGGACGAGCGGGGCAGCATCTGCGCGGAGGCTTCCGCTTCGTTTGCGCGGGTGAGCACCACGGACGTACCCGATCATAAGGAGCAGAACCCGCAGGACTGGGCGCAGGCGGTGACGGCGGTCATAGCGCAGTGCGCCAAGGATACGCCGGGCAATATAGACGCCGTTTCGCTGGACGCTACCTCGGGCACGGTGCTGGCTATAGACGCGGATAACAAGCCCATAACGGCGGGCATAATGTATAACGACGCGCGCGCCAAGGCGCAGGCAAAGCGTGTGCACGAGGCGGCGGGCGAGCACGAGAGGGCGCACGGTTACGTTTTCAATGCCTCCTACGCGCTGCCCAAGATTCTCTGGGTGAAGGAAAACATGCCGGAGATATACGAACGCGCGCATAAATTCATACACCAGAGCGACTATATATACGGTATGCTGACGGGAAATTACAACGTTTCGGATTATTCCAACGCGCTAAAGACAGGCTACGACCTCATAAACGAGCGCTGGCCGGATTTCATCAGCGGGCTGGGCATAGACGTTGCGCTGCTGCCCGAGGTGATAGCGCCCACGGGCAGGATTGGGAATGTAAGCGCGGAGGCTGCCGCGAAAACCGGGCTCAGCGCGGACACGGTGCTCTTTGCGGGCGCTACGGACGGCTACGCCTCCTCGCTGGCGGCGGGTCTCTGTGTGCCGGGCGAATGGGCGACCGTGATAGGCACCACGATGGTGCTCAAGGGCATAACCAAAAAACTTGTGCTGGACGAGGCGGGCAGGATATACAGCCACAAGCATCCGCAGGGCTGGTGGCTGCCGGGCGGCGCGTCCAACGTGGGCGGGCTGTGCCTAAACGAGATGTTTGGTAAGCAAAATTTCGACGAATACAACAAAACGGTGGCAAGCTACACCCCCACGGGCGATATTGCCTACCCGCTCACCATAGACGGGGAGCGCTTTCCCTTTGTGAACCCCGCGGCGCGCGGCTTTTACGCGGGTGATACCACGGACGAAAAAAAGCGCTACGCCGCCGTTATGGAGGGCGTGGGCTATACGGAGCGGCTTTCTTACGAGCTGCTCCAAAAGCTGGGCTGCGAGGTTGGCGGCTACATACTCACCTCTGGCGGGGCGTGCAAGTCTGCCGAGTGGCTGCAGATACGCGCGGACATACTGCAAAGGGCGCTGCGCGTGCCCGCCTCCACAGACGCGGCGATGGGCAGCGCAATGATGGCGGCGGCCGGTGCGCAGAGCATTCCGCTCAGCGAGGCGGTTTCGGCTATGGTGAAAATAGACAAGGAGGTACTGCCCGACACCTCCAAAAAAGCGCGCTATGAAGAGCTTTACGCCCGATTTAAGCAGGAACTTTCCGAAAGGGGCTATTTGAATGAGCATATATAAGGATTGCGATATAAGGGGAATCTACGGCGACGATCTCACCGGCGACATAGCGTTCGACATAGGCCGCGCCGTGGGTACAATAATTGAGGGCAAGAGCGTGCTGGTGTGCGGCGATGTGCGTACATCTACGCCCGAGCTTAAAACGCGGCTCATAGAGGGGCTGGTGAGCGCGGGCGCGCAGGTGATAGACATGGGGCTTTATCCCACGCCCGTGTTTTATTTCGGCAAGCAATACAAAAAGGCCTACGCGGGCATAATGGTGACCGCCTCGCACAACCCCGCCGAATACAATGGCTTTAAGCTGATGATGGGCGATATTCCGGTGGTGCCGGAGGATATCGCCAATATAGAGCGCGTGGCGCAAAGCGGCGCATTCGCGCAAAAGCAGGGCAGCGTGACGGTGGCGGACGACGTGGAGGCGGCGTATAAAAAGCTGGTCTACTCGCTTGTATCGGGCGGGAATATGCGCGTGGTGCTGGATTGCGGCGACGGAACTACCTCGAAGATAGCGCCCGCAATGTTCCGCGATATGGGCTATGATGTGGTGGAGCTTTACTGCGGCTGGGATGGCAGCTTTCCCAACCGAAACCCCAACCCAGCGGTATACTCCAACCTGACCGATCTGCAGGCCAAGGTGGTGGAGGCGGGCGCGGATATGGGCGTGGCCTTCGACGGCGACGGCGATCGCGTGGTTTTCGCGGACGAGACCGGCCATATTTTGATGAGCGAACAGGCGCTGGTGCTGCTCATACGCGAATATTTGAAGCACGAGCCGTCGAGCGTGGTGTACGATCTCAAATCCTCCTCCATTGTGGCGCGCGAGACGGAAAAGCTGGGCGGAAGGCCAATAATGGAGCGCAGCGGCCACGCCTTCATAAAGCGCAGATATAAGGACAACGATTCCGCGCTGGCGGGCGAGATAAGCGGACATTTTTTCTTTAAAGAGTTGGGGCAGGACGACGGTATATACGCCGCTCTAAAGCTGGCGGAGATCGTTTGCAAGTCCGGGAAGAGCCTTTACGTGCTGGAGGCGAGCATAGAAAAAACGGTGATAACGCCGGATATTCGCATACCCTGGGCTTACGCGGAGCAGGATGCGCTGCTTGAGCAGATAGAAAAGCTGGGCGAAAAGTACCCAATAAGCCATATTGATGGCGTGCGTGTGGATTTTGGGCACGGCTGGGCGCTGGTGCGTAAATCTGTGACAGAGCAGGTGGTCACCGTGCGCATAGAGGCGGAGGACGACGCGGGGGTGAGCGGTATAATAGACATACTTATCGCTGCCGCACCCGGCCTAAATGTTTCTCGGTTGACGAAGTATTCACTGAGTGAATAGTGTTGAAGGCTTGAAAATAGTGTGATATAATACATAAGCTGTAGCAATATCGCTGCTAAGGCGTTTGGGCGGCGCATTTACTATGTGACATCAATTTGTTTGGAGAGGTGAATATAGACGTGAAAAAGGCCAAAAGACAAGAGGGAAAGACATTAAAACGAGAGCTTACTCGCAAAATGATAGTGGCGTTCACCGTGCCCATAACGATTTGCTTCGTAATAATCGCAATCGCTGTGTTTGCCAATATAACGGCGGAAAAGCAGAGTGAGCTGGTGGCGCGAAACTCTCTCATAGCGGAAAATGTTGTGGAGAGGATAGACAAATTCAAGAGCCAGGTGGAGCTGCAGGCAAAAAACCAAAACGTGACCTCCATGGACCCGGATACGGCGGAGGCATATTTGCAGGAATTTATGTCCACGCAGGACGGCGTGTGGTCACACTTTCTCATAACGGATGAAACGGGCACAAACATAGCGCATACGGACGGCCCGGACGCGCGCGGCGTTTCCATAGCGGATCGCGGCTATTTCACGGTGCCGTGGGAGCAGGGCAAAACATATATAGCCGAGCCCACAATTTCCAAGAGCACGGGCAGAAAAATACTGGCAATTGGCGTTCCCGTGATGGTGGACGGGCAGGAGCGGGGCGTGCTGGTGGGCTTTGTGAACCTGCAATTCATCTCTCAAATACTTGACCAATACAAGCTTACGGATAACAGCTTCAATTTTATGCTGAATAATGACGGAAAGGTTTCCGCCCATCAAAACGCGGATATAGTGCTGGCGCAAAACTGGCTCTCGCCCAAAGAGGACGACGCGGATTCCAAGGCCTATGTGGATTCCATGAGTGCAGAGTTCAAAAACGTGGTAGAAAATATGACGGCGGGGAATTCCGGCATAACCAACGCGGCGGTGGACGGCAAGCTGTCTATGGTGGTGTACAATCCGCTGGGCGTTGCCGATCTTTCCATAGCCAGCGTTTCGCCTGTGGTGGAAGTTTACAACGTATTCATTGTGGTGCTTATTTTCCTCATAGCCGCCGCTTTGATAACGATAATAATAAACATATTTGCCTCCGGCAAGATAGCGGACGGCATAACGAAGCCCATAGTGGGGCTTACCGTGTGGGCAAAGCGGCTTGCGCTGGGCGATATATCCGGCGAGAAGAGCATGTTTGTGCAGACGGATGGCAACGCCGAAAACGAGATAACTCTGCTGGTGGATTCCTTCGAAAGCATGGCGGCGGGCATAAGAAGCAATGTGGACACGTTGCAGGCCATTTCCACGGGCGATCTGTCCGTTTCCGCAGAGCTGAGAAGCGAGGGCGACGTTATGGCGGAGGCGCTAAACAAGCTCACCTCGCAGGTTTCCCACACGCTCAGCCAGGTGAACCGCTCTATAAACGAGGTTTCCTCCGGCTCTGCCATTGTGGCGGAGAGCGCGCAAAACCTTGCGGGCGGCGCGGCGCAGCAGGAGAGCGCAATAGCCGCGCTGTCCGTTTCCATGACGGATATGGAGCAGCAGTTTGCCATAACGCGTGAGAGCGTGGTGAAGGCGACGAATGACACGGTAAAAACGAGCGAGGAGCTTGGCAGCACCAACGTACTGCTTAGCGCGCTGATCGAGGAAATAAAAACGGTGGACGCGAAATCCGCCGAGATAAGCAAGATAATAAAGACAATCGAGGATATAGCCTTCCAAACGAATATACTTGCGCTGAACGCGGCTGTTGAGGCGGCGCGCGCGGGCGAGGCGGGCAAAGGCTTCGCCGTGGTGGCGGACGAGGTGAGAAACCTTGCCGGAAAATCCTCCGAGGCGGCAAGGGATACCACCGCGCTCATCGAAAGCACGGTTTCCTCAATATCTGGTATAGCGAAAAATGCCGATGTTGCCATTGAAAGCATGGACAACATAAACAGTATGACAAGCTCCATAGCGTCCGACGTGCAGACGGTGGCGGACACCGTGGAGACGGAGGTCGCGCTTATAAACGATATGGTGGCGGGCATAAATCAGATATCCACAATAGTGCAAACGAACACGGCCACCAGCGAGGAATCGGCAGCCTCCAGCAGAGAGCTTTCCAGCCAGGCGGAAATAATGAAAAAGCTGGTTGAGCAGTTTAAGCTGAAGGACAATTGAGCACCCTAATAAATGTGCTGCGGAGAAATATCATGAAAAAGATTGTCTGCTTTGTATTGGTTCTGGCGGCGTCTTTATGTGTATCTTCAGTTTCATTTGCGGAGGAGATGCCTCCTGTGGATGAAGGTACTGAGATAGTTGAGGTTGAGGCAAAAGAGTTGGTGAAACCTCCGGAAAATCATGTAGATGGCGATCTTTATATTTCTTTTACAGTAACGAGCGCGAAGGCTGACAACTCATTTACCAGCCGAGTTTATTACTATAATTTGAAAGAAGAAAAGCTGGAGAAAATAGCATCAGTTCCATATACCTCTCAATACCCATATACTGTTTATGATAAAAATGATAATATGGTGTACTACTCGTACAGAAAGGCAAACACTGGAAACGATCAATTGTATTCATACAATTTGAAAAGCAAGAAAACGAAGCGATTAACAGAAACATTATTTGCAATGAACTACATAATCCCCGAAGCAGAGCGCATACTGCTTATAACTATTCCGCTAAAGGCCGAAGATTTTGCATTATGTCCAATCTATTATGAAAAGCAAACAGGCAAATTGGAAAGACTTGATTGGGACAGAGATCTTACTATACGTAATACCTATTCAAATCCACGAACAAAGGAATTTACGGTATCGGCATTTTCTTCCTCCGAGTATTGGAAGAGGATGGGGGAGCAGGATATTCGGCCTTACACACAACCTCCTATAAGCATTTATAAAATAGTTAATGAAAAAGAATCTGTTGAAAAGCTTTTTGAATTGGAGGATGGTGTGTTTGTACAGTCGGTAACGCATATGGGAAGCATGGTGGTTTATGCCACAAAAAAATCATTCGATGCTAAAGCAACAAAGTTTTACGCGTATGATAGCACAAGCGGCGAAACCACTCCCTACACATACGGAGAAAAACTGGGAAAATTTTTCGATTTTGTTTATATTACAGATGACGGAAGATATATATATTATTTAGGTTACAAAAATAATAATAGCTCGGGAAAGGATTTATGCAGATATGACACGGTTAATGATGAAAAAAAGGTAATATATTCATCAGAAATAGGCTATGAAACGGTTAACAATGCAGTTATTCTCGCGGATTGTTAAAGGCGATAAAAAACGAATAACCCACTAAAAAGAGCAACCATCGTGGCTGCTCTTTTTAGTGGGTTATTCGTTGCAAGCTGTCGTTACCTTGAAAGAGCCTCTATAGCGCTTTGCTTGTCGGGCGCGAATATGAGCCGCCCGCCCTTGTTTGTTTCGTAAATAAAATCGCGCAGGCTCTTGCTTTGCACATTGCTGAAATCACCTATAATGGCAAGCTTCATGTCGTAGGTGGTAAATTTCTGGAACACCTCGCCCAAAAGGCCGCTGCGCAGCTCGAAAAACTCCGGCGGGAAATTCTCGGCACGCAGGACAATAGCGCCACAATCGTGATTGTAACGAACGTTACCTATTATATCCAGCGCGGATTGTGCGTCATATAAGCAAATTTCGCCGCTTTCTATTATCGCTACGCCATTTTCCGCGCTTATGTTCATATCTTTATCAGCTCCACATTACCAACAGCCAGCTCCACGAGCGCCTCCACGTCCAGCGCGCTCTCCGCCTGCTCTATCTTCTCCAGCTTGGGATGGGTGAGCGGGTGCTTGGGCACGAAAACGGTGCAGCAGTCCTCGTAGGGCAGTATGGAGGTATCGTAGGTGTCTATTTTTTTGGCGATGTCCATTATCTCCGATTTATCCATGCCTATCAATGGCCGGAACACGGGCATGGCTACAACGCTGTCCGTTACGCATAGGCTGTCCAGCGTTTGGCTGGCCACCTGGCCTATGCTTTCGCCCGTTATGACCGCCTTGCAATCGTTTTGCTCCGCCAGCCGCTCGGCTATGCGCATCATCAGGCGGCGCATTATCAGCACCATCATTTCGGGCGGGCATTTTTCGTGTATCTGCGTTTGCACCTCTGTGAAGCCCACCACGTGAAGATGTATGCGGCCCGCGTATTCGCCCACCAGCTTTGCCAGGTCTATAACCTTTTGCTTGGCCGCCTCGCTGGTGTAGGGGAAGCTGTGGAAATGCACCGCGTTCAGCTCCACGCCGCGTTTGGCTATCATGTAGCCCGCGACAGGGCTGTCTATTCCGCCCGATAGAAGCAGCATGGCTCGGCCGTTGCTCTTCTGCGGCATACCGCCCGCTCCGGGGATTATGTCAACATAGCCGTAGCACTGCTCGCGAACCTCCACGTACACGCGAAAATCTGGATTGTGCACATCCACGGACAGGCCGGGCACGTGCTCCAATATGTAGCCGCCCGCCTGCGCCGCCAGCTCCATGGAACGCATCGGAAAGCGTTTATCTGCGCGGGTGGCCTCCACCTTGAAGGTGGAGGTGGCAAGCCCGTGCTTTTGCATATATTCCTGCGTCAGCTCAGCCAATTTTTGCTGTATGCTCTCTAAATCCTTTTCCATCTCCACGGCGGGGGAAACGGAATGCAGGCCGAAAACCTTTGTAACGGTCGTTATTACTCGCGGCATGTCCGCCTCGGTTATGCCCGTCACGTAAAACCTGCCCTGCCCCTTGCTGGCAACTACGCCCTCGAAACCTCTCAGCGCGCGTTTTATGGCCTGCAATTGCAGCTTTTCAAAGTAGGGGCGGTTCAAGCCCTTCAGATGTATTTCTCCGTATCTTACCAATAATATCATATCAAGACCTCTTATATCTTCGCAGCAGCGCTACGTTTTTCTCTATTTCCTCGGCGGCTATGCGCGCCTCATCCAACGTGTTGAAGGGCGAAAAGCTTATGCGCACCGAGCCGGCGGCCACCTCGTCCGGCAGGGAGAGCGCCTTGGCTATGCGCCCGCGCCCCTTTTTGGAGGAGCAGGCCGAACCGGTGGCGATGTATATTCCCGCAGCCTCCAGCGTGTGCAGCAGCGTTTCGCCCGCCACGCCCTCGAAGGATAGGTTCACTATGTGAGAGCAGCTATCTGTAACGGGCGTTATTATATGCGCGTCAGTTATGCCGGAAACACCCTGTAGCAGCGCGGCTTTGAGCGAGTCCAGCAGTGCCGCGTGTTCCGCCTGACGTGCCGCGAAATATTCAGCCGCGTAGGCGAAGGAAAGTATGCCCAACGTGTTTTGCGTGCCCGATCTCAGTCCCCCCTCCTGCCCGCCGCCCGACAGCAGCGGCTTGAGCGGGGCGTTGGGCTTGTAGATAACGGCGCCAGTGCCCTTGTGCGCGTGCAGCTTGTGCGCGGAAACCGTGTAATAATCTATATTCGAAGCGTCCATCACGCGCTCGCGCAGGAAGGCCTGTACGCCGTCCGAATGCACCAGCGCGGCCGGATTCTTAGCCTTTACGGCGGCTGCGATAGCGCAAATATCGTTCTTCGCGCCCGTTTCGTTGCTCACATGCATTATGCTCACCAGCGCCGTGTTCTCGTCCACCAGTTCGGCCACCGTGGCGGGGGAGATGTGGCCGTGGCTGTCCGGCATGGCGTAGCGAACCTCCGCGCCACCTTCCTCAAGCAGCTTGAAGCTTTCGGCCACGCAGGGGTGTTCCGCGCCGCCCGCGACGTAGTTCATGCCCTTTTTCTTCCTTGCGCCGCGCAGTATCACCGTGTTTGCGCCCTCCGTGCCGCAGCTTGTGAAAAAGCAGCGGTGCGCGCCCGAGCCAAAGGCGCGAAGCAGCGTATCCGCGGCGGCCTTGAGCTCCTTTTGTACGGCAACTGCGGGCGAATAGAGCGCTGAGGGGTTCTGCCAAAGCTTTTCGGCGTAGCGCGTGTAAACCTCCGCAAGGCCGGGGAGCGGCCGCGTTGTTGCGGCGTTATCCAGATATATATCGTGCAAGGCGATACCTCCGTGAATCAAAATCGATAAAAAATAGTATACCATAACATGCTTTCATATGAAAGACGACGAAAAAAAACGCCGCTTCGTTTGTGAAACGGCGTTTTAACTATATATGGAGTGTAGTATTCGAAATTATCAGAATGGCAACATTTGTTGTATGGGCTGTTGCTCCTCTTTGAGCTGGCTGAGATCGGCAAGCGTGAATTCCGCCTGATAGAGCGTACCGTCGCGCCATACGCTGGCATTTATAACCTCGCCCACCTCGCGCTCAGAGAACTTGGGCACGGTGGCGCCTTCCGCAGTGAGATCCACTCCGTCTATCTCGGTGATTATATCGTTCACCTTAAGGCCGGATTTCTGCGCAGGGGAACCTGCGTTTACTCCCTGCACGAGTATGCCCTTGGGCGTGCCCCAAAGCTCCGCGTCCTCCGCGGTTATTGCCGTGTATGTGAAGCCTATGCCCGGCTTTGCTATGCTGCCGTCACGTATGAGGGTCTGCGCGATTTCCATCGCCTTGTTTATGGGTATGGAAAAGCCTATGCCCTCGGCCGATATGGTGTTGCCGTAGCCGTCTGTGCCGGCGAATATGCTCTTCATCGTGTTTATGCCTATTACCTCACCCTTCGCGTTTAAAAGCGGACCTCCCGAATTGCCCGGGTTTATGGCCGCGTCCGTTTGAAGCATGGTCATCTCCTCGCCGCCCAGCAGCACCTGACGGGATTCCGCGCTGAGATAGCCCACCGTAACGGTGTTTTGAAGATTGTCGCTCAGCGGGTTGCCAATGGCCACCACAAGCTCGCCCGTCTTGGATTCGTCGCTGTTGCCTATGGGCAGCGGATCGAGAGCAAGCCCCTCCACCTTGAGCACGGCCAGCTCTGTGCTGCTGTCCTTGCCCACCAGCTCCGCAACGTACTCCTGACCGTCATCGGTCACTACCTTTATGAGATTGCCGGACGAGATCACGTGGTTGTTTGTGAGTATATAGCCGTCATTCGAAATAACAAAGCCGGAACCTCCGGCGATGGGCTCTTCGACCGGCTCCTGCCCGGAAACGAGTGTTTTGTTGTAGGTCTTAACGCCCACCACGCTCTTTTTGGCCGATTCGGCTATCTCGGGAACGGGGTTGTTTTGGTTTTGTATAACCGCCGCCGCTCCGCCGAAGGTGGTGTCACTGCCGTACTGGTTGAGGCTGGGCTTTTGGGCGCTGTCTAGCTGCGGCGCCTCCGTTTGCTGCGCCGGGCTCTCCTGCGGCTGTTGAGATTGCTGCTCCTGCGCGGGTTGAGTTTGCGCCGGTGCGCCCAGCTGCGCCTGCTGCGCCATCTGGTTAGCGTTCAGCGCGGGAACCACCACAAAGCCGGTGACAAGCGCGCCCGCTATTACGCCAGTGGCCGCCACAGCCGCAATTATGCCGCCCATGCCGCGTTTCTTTTTGGGAGGCTCGCCGCCGCCCATATCTCCGCCCGCCGGGGGAGGGGTGTATGCTCCGTTGTTTTGGTTACCGTAATTGTAGCCGCCGTTTTCCTGATTGTATGTGTTATTGTAAGAATAAGTTTGATTGCTTGGTTGGGAATTATTTGGGTCGTTCTGGTTGTTGTTCCCATTTCCGTAAATGAATCCGTTGTCGCTCATTTATGAAACCTCCTGTATTTTAATGTCTTAATCATACATTCGCTATGTGACTAAAGTATGAACAATATTTGAAAAAAAATTATACTTTTTCCGGCTTGCCCTTGCGCGGTGCCTCCACCTGCGGGCGGGTGAGCGTGAAGGTGAAGGAGGTTCCGCCTATGCGGTCTGACTCCACCCATATTTTTTGGCGATGCTCCTCCAATATCTTTTTGACTATGGAGAGGCCTATGCCCGTGCCCTCGCGCGTGCGGGTGTGGGATTTATCGCCCTTATAGAAGCGGTCGAAAAGGTATGGTATATCAGAGCGGGGTATGGGGTCGCCCGAATTGTTTATACTTATATAAACACTGCCGTTGTTCGTCATGGTGGATATGCGCAGCCTGCCGCCGTAATCCGCAAATTTTATGGCGTTGTCCATTATGTTTTGGATCACCTGCATTATCTGGTTTATATCAGCCATCGCGGGCTCGCGGTCGTGCTCGAACTCTACCTCCACCATGAGGTTCTTAACGTCTATCTTGGTTTCGAAGGTTATGAGCGCGCGGCGCAGCAGCTCGTTCACGTCTATCTGCTCCAGCTGCAGCGGAAACTGGCCGCTCTCCATCTTGGCGAGGTTCAGCATGTTGGTCACAAGCGTGTTCATGCGCTTTGTTTCGTCCAGCACTATGCCGAGGTAGTGCAGGCATTCGTCCTGCGGTATGGTGCCGTCTATAACGCCCTGGATAAGCCCCTGCATGGAGGTGAGCGGGCTTCTGAGCTCGTGCGAAACGTTTGCTATGAAGCTGTCCTTCGTCTCCTCATATTTTTTCAGGTCTGTCGCCACCGTGTTGAATGTGTTGGCCAGCTGGCCGATCTCGTCCTCTGAGCGCACCTCCAGACGAATATCGAAATGCCCGCGCGCAAGCTGCTTTGCGCCCATAGTAACCACGCTTAGGGGGCGCAGGAGATAGCGCGTGAAAACATAGGTCACCACTATGGCCAGTATGCCCGCGATGGCTATGGAAAGCACTATTTGGCGATATATGTTTGAAAGCTGCACGTTGAGCGAGCTAAGGCTGCGGCTTACGAATACGTATATGTTGCCCGTTTCGCTGTTCAAAATGGGGTAGGTGACCGTTACGGAGGAGGAACCGAAGGTGGTGTCGCTTTCGGAAAACTCTGTGATTGGCCTTCCTTCGTTCAGCTTGGTGAGGCTTTCGCCCGAGAGCATTTCGTTCATCATGCCAACGATATCTTCGTTTGTAACGGTGGGAGAGGTGGTTGGCGGATCATATTTGAAGACCTTGCGCCCGTTCGCAGCATCGTGTACCCACCAAATATGATCCTGTCTGTCCACGATCTTGGAGCGTATCGTTTGTTCCAGCTTTTTTTCATCTATGGTGTTTGCGTTGTAAAAGTCTATGTATGTGCCTACATCCTTGGCAATACTCAGAAGTTCGCTTTCGCTGTTTTCCTGATAGGACTGGCGCATCATCTGGCTCATCATGACGCCCGAAATGTATAGCGATATCATTATTATCGCCATGAAGAGCACCATTATTTTGCCGAAGATCGTTTTAAACATACACGCACCCGTCCTATATAATGTCAAAGGGGTATAACCAGATAATCCGATTATACCCTATCTATCGCCATAAACGCTATTTGTTAACCGTTTTTTCACACCTCAAATTTGTAACCCACGCCCCACACCGTCTTTATCTGCCAGGGCTCACCCTCCTTGAACTTTTCGCGCAGACGCTTTACGTGCACATCCACCGTGCGCGAATCTCCGAAATATTCGAAGCCCCACACCTGCTCCAGCAGCTGATCCCGCGTGAAAACCTTGTTTGGGCGGGAGGCCAAAAAGAAGAGCAGCTCTATTTCCTTGGGCGGCATTTGCAGCTCCTTGCCCTCATACATAACCTGATAGTTTTGCATATCTATCTTGAGGTTGGGGTATTCCAGCACGTCCGACTTTTCCTCCTGCGTGCTGCGGCGTATGACCGCCTTGACGCGCGCCACCATCTCCTTGGGGTCGAAGGGTTTTACTATATAATCATCCGCGCCCAGCTCCAAAGCCAGCACCTTGTCAAATGTTTCGCCCTTGGCGGTAAGCATTATGACGGGCACGTTGGACTTTGCGCGTATTTTTTTGATTGTTTCCATGCCGTCCTGCACGGGCATCATTATGTCCAGCAGCACAAGATCGTAGGGCTTGCCGAAGAAAAGATCCACGCCGATCGCGCCGTCCGCGGCCTCGGTGACCTCGTAGCCCTCCTTCTTGAGGTAGAGCTTCACCACCTCGCGTATGTTTTTATCGTCGTCTATTATTAGAATGTTTTGCTTTGCCATAACAAATATCCTTCCTTCGATATATATGCTACTCCACTTCGCGTATCTCTATGCCGTTTTGCTGTAGCAGCGCGGCCGTAACGCCGCTGCCCTCCCGCAAAACTCCTGTAAAGCTGCCGTCATATATACGCGATAGGCCGCAGCTTGGGCTACATGATTTCAGCATGACGTATTCCGCGCCCTGCTTTTTTGTGAACTCCAAAAACTTGCGCGCACCCTCCACAAAAGGTGCGGTCACATTTTCGCCCACATTATTATAAACACAAGCGCGCCCCTCTAAAACATCGCGTCCGTCGCCGCCCTTTATTTCCGAGGGTGGGGAGGGCCGCCGCATTCCCGCCAGACACTCCGGGCAGGCATGCACCGCCTTGCCGCTCTTCACAAGCGCTATTACTTCCTCGTTCGGCTTTGCCGTTTTATCGAACCGGCAGGGTATGCCCGCCAGACATGAACTTACTACTATCATATTACCTCTTTCAATTCGCGTCGCTTATTTTAGCGTTACCACCGTCACACCTATGCCGCCCTCGTCATATTCGCCCGGGCGCATGGTGGCTACGTGCGGGTGTGTGCGCAGGTGGCGCTGCACGCCCTTTCTGAGCGCGCCCGTGCCGCGTCCGTGCACTATATTCACCTGCTTTAAGCCGGATAAAAACGCGTCGTCCAGATATTTATCTATCTCCAGCTCCGCTTCGTCCACCGTTTGGCCGTGAAGATCCAGCGAAAGGGACACGTTTCGCCGTGAGGCAAGGTTTACGTGGGGCATATAGCTATCCTTACGCACCGTTTCCTGCTCCGTTTTGGCCAGCTCGCTAAAATGCAGCTCCGTTTTCATTATGCCCGCCTGCAGCTTCACCATACCGCGCTCGTCGGGCGGGGAAAGCACGGTGGCGGGCACGTCCATGGGTATTATGAGCACGGTGTCGCCCTCGTGTATCTCGTTGTCCCTTATTGGCTCGAAGCGCTTTTGCAGCTTCTTGTGCTTTTCTATATACTGCCGCTTGTGTGTGAGCTTTGCGCGCACCTCCTGTGTCATTTTGGTGCGCGTGGCCTCAGGCTTGTGCTTTATTTTTTTGGCCTCGGTTATGGCGTCCTCCGCAGTTTCCTTTGCGTCCGAAATAATCTCTATTGCCTTGGCGTTGGCTTTCTCCAGCACTATCTTGCGCTTTTCCGCCGCCTTTTCGGCTATGCGTTCGGCGCGCTGACGCTCCTTGCGCGCCTCGGCCAGCATCTCGTTGGATTTTTTGAGGTTTTTGGCCGCCTTGGCGCGTTCCTTTTCGGCCGCCTCAAGCAAACGATTGTATTCCACGGATTCGGTTTTCATGAAGCCTTCCGCCGCCGCCACTATCTCCTTGGGCAAACCCAGCGAGCGGGAGATGGTGAGCGCGTTGGAGCGACCCGCCACGCCCATTATGAGGCGGTAGGTGGGCGTGAGCGTGGCCGCCGAAAACTCCATGCTGGCGTTCTCGAAACCGTCCTGCTTCACGGCTAAGGCTTTGAGCTCGCCTATGTGCGTGGTGGCTATGAGCATGCAGCCGCGCGAATGCAGGTGGGAGAGCACGGCCTGCGCCAGCGCGCTGCCCTCCTGCGGGTCTGTGCCCGCGCCCAGCTCGTCCAAAAGCACGAGGGAGTGGTTGCCCGCGTGCTTCACCGCGTAAATTATGCTCTTCATGTGGGCGGAGAATGTGGACAGCGATTGCTGTATGCTCTGCTCGTCGCCTATATCCGCGAAAAAGCCGTCGAAAACGGGCAGGCGCACCATTGCCTTGGCCGGAACGAACAGCCCGGTCTGCGCCATTGCGCAGAAAAGACCGACCAGCTTTAGCGTGACCGTCTTGCCGCCCGTGTTTGGCCCGGTGACTATGAGCGCCGTTATGCCGCCGTCCATGCGCACCGAAACGGGCACCACCCGCTCCGCGTCTATCATGGGGTGGCGCCCCTCCTTTATGTCTATTATATTCTCCGTGTTGAATTCAACCGGCGAGGAGTTCATTTCGCGCGCCAGCGAGGCCTTGGCGAAGAGTATATCAAGCTCTGTTAAAAGCTGTACGTCCTCCCTTAGCTCCTCGCGGTACGAAGAAGCGTGCTGCGAAAGCGCCTGCAGTATACGCGCTATCTCGGCACTCTCCGCGCTCTCAAGCTCGCGTATGCGGTTGTTTGACTCCACCACGCCTGCGGGCTCTATGAAGAGCGTTGCGCCCGACGCGCTGCGCTCGTGCACTATGCCGGGCACACTGTTTTTGTGCTCCGACTTGACGGGCACCACGTACCTGCCGCCGCGCTGCGTTATAATGGCGTCCTGAAGATATTTGGTCTCCTTCTGCGCGCGAATCATGGATTGCAGCTTGTCCTTTATGTATTCGTTTTCCTTGCGTATGGCGCGGCGTATGCGCGAAAGCTCCGCCGAAGCGCCGTCCGCTATCTCGGTTTCGGAGATTATGGCTTCCTCCACGCGACGAATGAAGCTTTCGTCGAAAAATAGCCCGCGCGCCATGCCGGGTATCATCTGTGTGTCCTCGTCCTTGGCCAGCGGCGCGGCGTGCTTGGCCGCCTTCATGACGCTGTTTATGCGCAATAGCTCCGCCGCCGAGAGGGGCGCGCCCGTTTTCATGCGCTTCAGCTCACCGGTTATGGCCGAAAAGCCGCGCATGGGGTAACCGGGACGGCGCACCAAAAGCGTTTCGGCCTCCAGCGTTAGCGCCATAAGCTGCTCCGCCTCCGCGCGCTCCGCAACGGGGGAGAGCCCCAGCGCGGCCTGCGCGCCCGGCTCTGAGCTGGCCTTCTCCGCCAGCCGCTCCAATATTTTTTCAAATTCTAAAGATTTAGGTATTCTCATAATTCATTAATTATACCCGCTTTGCGCTCAAAATTGAATATGTATTTGCAAAAAAGCGGCGGGCGCGGAGAGCGGAATTCATAAAATATTAATAAAGTGTTGCGCATTACTAAAGAAATGCTTTATAAAAAAGAAAGAATTGTGCAGTATCCTTAACTCAGTAATAAAAACAGCTATGGTGGAGGTAGATTGATATGAAAAAGAGCTTGGTCATAAAATTGGCCGGAGTGACAGCGGCGGCGGTGGCGATAGTGGGCGTTAGCGGCTGCTCTATTATAGGCAGCGTGGCGAATGTGGCAAGAAACGCGGCGGCAGAGGCGCGCGGTAACGTGCAGGCCGTGCGCGAGGAAGTTTCGGCGGCAATGGACGAGGCACGCTATGGGCGGGAAACCGAGCGGGACGCCGCGCGTGCGATTCGCGACGAAGCGCACGCCGATGCCCCGGAAACTGCGCGTGAAGCGGTGGCGGGTGTTGAAAAGCCAGCACGTGGTTTGGTGGAGGGAATAGCGCAGGAAGTTTCGGATTGGATGCCGGAGGAGAGTATAGTGCGGTACGCCGAAGCGGTGGAAGGATATGGCAGGGGAGGCGTTGTACGGACGGCGGAAGGCGCAACGGCGGTGAGCGAATGGGCAAGCACGGGCGGCAGATATATGCAGGATGATTCGCTTAAAAAGTACGAGCCCTACGGTATCGAGCAGGATAAAGCCACGCAGGAATGGTATTTCGGCGCGAAGCCCATAGCCGGATTCAGAGACCCAAACAGCTTGACTTTTACAAACGGAAGCCTTAAAGGCATAGGCGTATATTTGGCAGTGGAGCGCGATGCGAACCAAAATATAACCGGACTGCGCGAGGTGGATAAGGCGGAGTTTTGCAAGATGGCCAATATGTCCGATATGACCACGGTGGAACAGGACGCGGCGAGCTGGGGAGCCAAGGCCTACAAGGAAAACATAACGGTGAAGGGCATGACGGAGGATCAGCTATATAAAACGGAGCGTGAGCTCATGGCGAAATACCGTGGACAGGACGCGCTGGTGCAGTGCAACGATTATGCCTTTACCTTCGGCAAGAATGATGTGATGAGCCTTAGCAGCTTTTGCAGCTCTGATATGAGCAGATTCGGCGTAAGGATGTATGCGAACCCAAAAATAGCGGACGAAATAGATATAAACAGATTGGATTCCGCAGAAATAAACAATTTACTGCTGGATATGCTGAAAACCGGAAACTACACAAGCGCCGAGCAGGTGGATGCCGCCGCCAAAACGCTTATAGCAAACCACTACGGCATAAGCGAGGCAAACCTCATTGCGGATGTGGCGAAGCTGGACTGATATAACGGAAAACGAAGAAAAACGGAGCATGCCGAAGCATACTCCGTTTTTGCGTACAAACCGCTAAAAATTAACAGAGTATGTAAAAATAACAACGGTATTTCACAGGGAGTTTGATATACTATAGCCAGGCAAGGATATGGCGGACGGTTGGCCACACCCACATTCACCGCTTTATAATGTCAATCGTTCGCGTCCACGTATACGGTGAAATAATCGTCGTATATCACCTTGCCCGGCCGGGCGTTGGGCGGCTTTTTTATGTTTTTGCGCTGGGTGTAATCCACCGGCGTCTTGCCCGACTGCTTGGCGCGGGAGTGCGCGGCGGCGAGGCGGGCGGCGAAAACTATCGTTTCGTCGTCTATATCGTTAAGCTCCTTGCCGTTTGTTACAAGCAGCACGTGCGAGCCGGGTATCTTTTGCGCGTGGAACCAAATATCCTCCCGCGCGGCTGTGCGCATGGTAAGCGTATCGTTTTGGCGGTCATTTTTGCCCACGAAAATCTCATAGCCGGTGGGTGAGATAAAGCGGAGGGGGAGGGATTGCGTTTCCTCCTGCTTTTTGCTCTTGGGCGGCGCGGCGAGATAGCCCGCCTTTTGCAGTGATTGCCGGATATCCGCTATGTCCGTGCTGTGCGTGGCGTTTTCCGCGTAATGCAGCGCGCCCAGCAAAAATTCCTGCTCCTCGAAGGCCTCGGCCAGCTTTTTGCCGTTATATTCCGCCGTTTTCTTGTATTTTGCTATCTTCTTGTATAGCTTTTGCGCCATCTCCTGCGGCGTCATCGAAAGATCTAGCTGCACCTTAACGCTCTCGCCCGTTTCGTAATCTATCGCTTCAAAGTCGGCCATACCCTTTTTCAAACGGTACAGGTTGGCCGTTATGTGGTCGGCGCGGCGCTGGAATTTATCCGCCTTTTTTATGTCGGCAAGGCTGGCTTGATAAATATTTATGCGTTTTTCCAGCTTGGAGAGTATTTTTGAAATGCTTTTACTGAGCGCGTCCCGCTGCTGCGTTAGCCGGAATATCTCGGCGCGGCGCGTGTAAAAACGCTCCAGCATGGCGTTGCAGCTTTCGAAATACTCGCGTGATATCTCGGGGTAGGTTTGGTAGGGTATGCAGGAAAAAAACACGGGCAGAGCGTCGCTGTTGAGCTGTATGCAGGGGCGCGGGTGCTCGGACGCTTCGGCCAGAAAGGCGCGCATGGCCTCGGCCAGCTTTAGCGCGGAGGCCTCGGTCAAGCCGGAGGTGTATTCCGTGCCTATGCCCGCGCGGTGCAGTATTTCGGCGGCGGCCTGCGTGGAAAGCCCGTCGAAGGTGGCCGTTATGTGCTGCGTTATGCGTGTGTCCTCCGCCGGCCGCAGCATTTCGGCCAGCGTGGGCGCGGTGAAGCCGGCCGGACTGAACTTTTTTTGAGGCGGATCGGCATATATAACACCGGGCAGCACTGTGCGCATACTGGAAAGATCGGGCGACACGCGGCGTATGCTGTCTAGCACCTTGCCGTTGCCGTCCGTCAGTATTATATTCGAATATTTTCCCATTATCTCCACTATGAGCTTTAGCGAAACGGGTCTCATAAGCTCGTCCTTACCGTCAAAGCATATGGTTACCACGCGGTTCAGCCCGCTCTGCTCCACCGAAGAGATTATGGCGCCCGTGAGATGCTTTCGCAAAAACATGCAGAAGGAGGGCGCTACCTTGGGGTTTGGCTTGGCCGCAGTGGTGAGGTACAGCGCGCAGTCTCCCGCGTCCGCCGAGATGGCCAGCCGCAGATTGCCTTCGCCAGCAGAGTATAGCTGCAGCACTATTTCCTCCCGCGCGGGCATCTGCACCTTTTGCACCTTGGCGGATAATATTTTGTCTTTAAGCTCGCTCACAACGCAATGCAGCGTAAGTCCATCCAGCGTCAATTTTTTTACCTCGCAATAATTTTCTGCTGAATAGTATACCATCCCTTTGAATATAGTGCAAAACTGTGATAATATTACCTACATAATATATATCGCGAAAACGGGGGCAATATGGGCAGACTGATAATAGCTACGAACAATCAGGGAAAGGTGCGCGAGATAAAGGCCATTCTGGAGGGCTTTTATGACGAGATACTTTCGCTCAAGGATGTGGGTATAGATGTTGAGGTGGTGGAGGACGGCGAGACCTTCCACGAAAACGCGGCCAAAAAGGCGGTGGAGATAAGCCGCATGGTGGAGGGCGACGTGCTGGCGGACGATTCCGGCCTGTGCGTTGACGCGCTGGGCGGTGCGCCCGGCATACATTCGGCCCGCTTTTCGGACGGAGGCGACGAGGGCAACAACGCCAAACTGCTTAAACTCATGGAAAACGAGCAAAACAAGGCTGCGCGCTTCGTCAGCGCGATCGTGCTGGCGAGCGGCGGTGAGGAGAAGATATACGTGGAGGATTGCGCGGAGGGCGAAATAATAGACGCACCGCGCGGCGAGGGCGGTTTTGGCTATGATCCGCTGTTTTTGGACGTGGCCAGCGGCAAGACTTTCGCGGAGCTGCCCGCCGAGACGAAGAATATGATAAGCCACCGCGCCAAGGCGCTGCAAAGGTTGAAGGAAGAGGTGGGCAGAAGATGGGGAAATTCAAACGCGCGCTAGTGGTGAGCGATACGCACAGAAACAACGCCAGCCTCAGGCAGATCGCGGCGAATTTTTCTGATGTGGACTATCTTTTTCACCTCGGAGACAATGTGGAGGATGCCGTATACCTTGCGGACAGCATGCGCGGCGTGACCGTGCTGAACGTGAAGGGCAACTGCGATTTTATGAGCGACGCGCCCGAGTTTGAGGAAATCTCCGTAATGGGCAACAAGATCGTGCTCACACACGGGCACACGCTCAAGGTAAAATATTCGTATGACCGCGCTCTGTATTACGCGCAGCAGCATGAGGCGAAGGCCATACTTTTCGGGCACACGCACACCGCCTACACGGAAAACGCGGGCGGCGTGTGGCTGGTGAACCCGGGCAGCGCGGGCGAGAGCATGCGCGCGCCCATGACCGTGGCCATGCTGGTGATAAGCGAGGACGGTGTGGTGCCCAAAATATTGAGGCTGGAGGACGCGGCCGGCGGCTGAGCACGGCGTATATTGCGCGATGAACCGCGAAAAGCAGGGCGGTGGATATTGCCAAAGCAGCGTAGTAATACGTAACTGAGTTAAAAGGTTTGAATGACACGTCAGGGTTGGGAGTAAGATATTGCAGAATAAAACGGGTAGGAAAAAATCTACAATGGTGGATGTGGCGCGGCGCGCCGGAGTTACTATAGGCACGGTTTCGCACGTCATAAATAAAACGGCCAGCATAACGCCCGAGACCACAAAGCGCGTGATGCGGGCAATAGAAGAGCTTGATTACAAGCCAAACTCAATTGCGCGGGCGCTCCGGTCGGGCAGCTCGCACACCATTGGCTTTATGGTGCCGGACGTAACGAACGACTTTTATTCGCCCATAATAAGCGAATTTACAGACTGCGCCTACGCGGACGGCTATACAACGCTGCTGGTGAGCTACCAGTACAGCAGCGAGCGCGAGGCGCTGGAGCTTGAGCGGCTGGCGGATAAAAATGTGGACGCCATAATACTTTTCAACGGCTTTGGTGACGAAGCGGTGCTGGAGCGCATGAAAAAAAGCGGCATACCCGTGGTGCTTGCGGACAGGCGCGCGGGCGAACAAAACCTGCCCACCGTAAGCTTCGACAACCGCGCCACCGTGGAGAAAATAATCACTCTGTTAAAAAAGAGCGGATATACCAAAATAGGTCTGCTGTCTGAGGCGCTTACGCTCAGCAATATAAACGACCGCTTTGAGGGCTATTTGAAGGGGCTGGAGAAGAACGGGCTGGAGTATGAGGCCGGTTTCGTTTTCATAAACAAGAAATTGCAGGTGCACAACCTCAAAAAGAGCTACAAGCACATGAAAAAGCTGCTGGAGCAATACCGCCGAGACGAGCTGCCGCAGGTGTTTTTCGCCATGACGGACGTTATGGCAATAGGCGCTATGAAGGCCATAAAGGAGGCGGGCTACCGCGTGCCGGAGGATTTCGGCATAATAGGCTTCGATAATATAGCGATGGCGGAATATGTCGATCCGCCGCTCACCACCGTTATGCAGGATCAGGCGAAGATGGGGCGCGAGGCCTGGCGCATAGTGAAAATGGTGGTGGAAAACAGCCCGGAGGAGCCGCCGCACGTGGTGCTGCCGCAAAAGCTGGTGCCGCGCGGTTCGGTGATATTGGATTGACACGGGTGTTGACAATTTTTGAGTTTGGGATATAATAAAAGCAAGGATATAACCGTAACGGTTAGCCTATTAGTTGTTTAAAAAAAATAGTCGCCAACCTTGGGTCGGAGGGCGGCTATTTTCTTTCGAAAAATTTGTATAGAATCAAAAGTATTATTGAAAATACAATCAAATATTCCATACCCACCACACTCCTTTCTTCCGCAGAAAGCGGAGAATGTGTGTGTGGCCGACCGTCCGAATATCCTTGCTTTGATTGATTATATCATAAAAAGTAGGCCGTGCAATGCATAATTACAACAAATATGCAGTAAAAATTCGTGAAATTGCGCGGGGGACTGGGCTAGGTAAAAACGGCATTCGCTACGTAAAAAAATATTGCTATTGCAATGATGCGAAGCAATGTGGTATTGTATAGGCATAGTAAATAAGGTGGTTTTTTATCCCGCTTGGAAAGTTTATAGCGATAGGATTGGGCGAAGGGATTTTTTCGTTTAAGGGCAATTAAATCGTTTTAACAAGAAGCGGCGCAGGAGAGTTTAAAAAACGTATTATTTAGAAAGGAAGTTATATTATGAGCAAAGAAAAGGTACAGGCTATGTATGAAATAGCGAAGGAGCGTTACGCGGAGCTGGGCGTTGATACGGAACGGGCGATGGAGGCGTTGCAGGGCGCGGAGATTTCGCTGCAGTGCTGGCAGGGCGACGATATACACGGTTTTGAGCAGACGCAGCAGGCGCTTTCGGGCGGTATATTGGCCACGGGAGATTATCCGGGCGGCGCGCGAAACGCCGATGAGCTGCGCGCGGATATGGAGAAGGCCTTTTCGCTGCTGCCCGGAAAACAGCGCGCCAACCTTCACGCCATATATCTTGAGACGGACGGCAAGGCCGTTGACAGAGACGCCATAGAGGTAGGGTATTTCGAAAAATGGATGGATTGGGCGAAGAAGCTTGATATAAAGCTGGACTTCAACACCTCCATGTTTGCGCATCCCAAGGCGGCGGAGGGCTATACGCTGGCCAGCTACGACAAGGGCGTACGCGATTTTTGGGTGGAGCACGGCAAGCGCGTGCGTGATATAGCCGCAGAGATGGGCAAGCGCCAAGGCTCGCCTTGCGCGCTCAACCACTGGATGGTGGACGGCAGCAAGGACATTCCGGCCGACAGATACGAACGCAGAAAGCAGTTTGTGGAGAGCATGGACAGGATACTGGAGAAGAAGATATCCAAAGACCTGCTGCTTGACAGCATAGAGAGCAAGCTTTTTGGCATTGGTCTTGAGAGCTTCACGGCGGGCTCAGGCGAGCTGGCGCTCGGCTATGCGCTTTCCCGAGATATAATGGTTACCTTCGATCTGGGGCATTTCCACCCCACGGAGAGTGTGGCGGATAAGATCTCCTCCACGCTGCTGTTTATGGAAAACATACTGGTGCATACCAGCCGCGCCGTTCGCTGGGACAGCGACCACGTTGTAATCCAGAACGACGAGGTGAATTCGCTTATGCAGGAGATAGTTCGCGCGGATGCGCTCAGCCGCATATACCTTGCGCTGGATTTCTTTGACGCCAGCATAAACCGTATCGCGGCATGGGTGATAGGCACGAGGGCGACGCAGAAGGCGCTGCTTTCCGCGCTTTTGGAGCCCACCGCCGCGCTGAAAAAAATGGAGCGAGAGGGCGACCGGACAGGCAGGCTGGCGCTTATGGAAGAGAGCCGCAATATGCCGGTGAACGCCGTTTGGGATCAGTTCTGCGTTAAAAACGACGTGCCGGTGGGCACGGCGTGGCTGGACGAGGTTCGCAAATACGAAAAGGATGTGCTCTTTAAAAGAGTGTGAGCATGGCTGATACAAAAGCCGCGGGGAAGCGATTTTCCCCGCGGCTTTTATGTTGGGTGGAGCGCGTTTGGGATTAGTATTAACAAAAAGTTCACACCGAAAGGGCGGGTCGCGCCTTGCAATTTTCCGAACTTTGGAATATATTTTACATGAAGTTAAAAAGGCTTCAACTTAAAAACAGGAGGATCTTATGCATAAAAAAACGATTTATACCGCGGTGATTTTGTTGATCGTTGCGGTAATGATGGTTTCGGCCGGTTGCGGCCAAGCCGTTGGTACGCCGGCCGCCTCGGAAAAACCGGCAGAACAGACCACCGCGCCCGCTGAATCGGCGGCGCCCGAGCAAACAGAGCAGCCTGCGGAGGAATCCGCCGCGCCCGCGCCGGACGCTCCGCCCGCAAGCGACAGGGTGAGCACTGAGCCCAGCCTTCCAGACGGTCAGGAGGCCTATATTCACGCCGAATACGGCAACGATTCGTCGCAATACCAAATGTTTATGGATTATATGGACAAAGAGGGAATGCAGGGCGAGCTGGTTTACGTTGCCGAGATAGACGCGTACGACAGTAACGCGAACGATTGGGTGGGTGTGAAGGAGGGCACGTACAACTTTTCGCTGCCCTTCCCGCTCGGTAAAGACGGCGACGCGGTGATCGTATTGCAGTCCAACTCTATGACGGGCGGTACCATCACGCACCCGTCCACAATAGCGCAGCTTTCGGGCAACGTGCTTACGGTAAGCCTTCAGGACGCTGCCGAGGGCACGAACGTTTTCGGCCTGGGCCTGTTTGGCTTCTTTATACCAAAGGCCGAATCTGAAACGGAGGACACCGCTTTTCTGCTGAATACGGCCGAGGAGGTGGACGGCGTGATAAGCGTTTCGCTTCGGACGGTGACGCTGAAGCGAAACGCTGAGAATATGGACGAGATCACGCCCGAGATTTCCGGCGATGCGCAAACCTATACGATAGCGGGCGACCTTACGGTGACAGTTCCCGATCCCGAAGATTTTTCCATGGCGATGGACATAACAGCGGCCGAACTGCCCGATTATATCAGCCAGAACGCCGCCAAGTTTCAGGACAGCTTGCTGGTGAACGCGACTATATCGGACGGCGCCATAACCGCGTTGGCCTATATCTACACCCCCTGATCTGCTAGTTTTATGGGGAGAAACTTCCGTTTTGCCTTTCGTGGAGCGGAAGTTTTTTTGTGCCTTATGAATGGGGCTTTGTATTGCCTTTGACGCCTGCGCAGAGTATAATCAATTATATTTCATATATGGGAAGGATTCTTGAATGTATTGTAGCAGCTGTGGAGTGGAATTGCACGAGGGTGCGCTGTATTGCGTAAAATGCGGTCAGCCGCAGGAGGCGGGGCAGAGCGAAACGCCCGTTTTGGACGAGGCCGCCGCGCTGCGTCTAAAGCGCGGGTTATTTTTTTTGGATAATTGGCTGGCGTTCACCGCGCTTATCGTTTTGGCCAGCGTTACCACCGTGCTTTTCATTGTGGGCTCGAGCACTCCCGATGCGGGCGATCCCGGCAGCTTTGTTCAGCATTTTAGCCTTGTGGGCGCGCTTGCCATGGCCGCCTTCGCCTCCTCGCGCACGGGCGGGCTGGATCTTTCGGTGGGCGGCGTTATGGCGCTTTCCGCCATGATATTCGCAATGAACGCAAGCACGAACCAAACCGCCGGGTTTCTGCTTTCAATAGCGGTGTGTGTGGCAATTGGCATGCTGAACGGCCTGTTTATAATGGTGTTGCGCATGCCCGCGATATTTGTTACCGTGGCCAGCGCCATGCTCACGCGCGGCATAAGCATGTGGGCCAGCGAGGGTATAACTGTGGATCTGCCCGCCGAATGGGCAAATATGGGCGACGCTGCGGCCGTTTTGGTTTTCGCTGCTTCCATAGGCATAGCCGTGCTGCTGCTATTTTTAACGGGCGGCCTGCGTGGGCAAAAACGCTCGTACCGGGGCAATATGAAGCTTTTTTGGATATATGTGCCCATTGCGCTTATTGGTATGCTGGCCGGCTGGGCGGCCGCGATTTGTTACGGCAATGCCAGCTCTGCCATTGGTGCGGGTTCCAGCAACGAGATGGTGCTGCTTTTCATATTTGCCACGATCTCCGCCAGCGGTTTTTTGAGGGACAACCGCGTAGCGTTGGGGTTTACGGTGGTGCTGGCGCTGCTTTGGACTGTGCATGACCAGGCTATGTATTTGCTGAATCTCAGCCCTTTTTCTATGATGGTTAGTAATGCTTCGTGGGTGTTTATATTGCTTGCTGTTATGGCTATTTCCAAGCGCAGTTGGCAAAAACCAGCTTGGGATCTGCTTTTTCCTTGATTTTGTTTTTTTGATTTGGTTGTGTTTTTCTGATTGGCGCGTTGCCTCTATGATTTGTTGTTTATCAAACAACGAATTTGAGTATATTTTTGTTCGCCGCGCTGCTTCTATCATTTAGTGTTCACTAAACGATGAAATTTATTATGATTGCGCTCGGCGCGCTGCCCATATGATTTAATGTCCACTAAACGATGAATTTGATTATGATTGCGCTCGGCGCGCTGCCCCTATGATTTAATGTTCACTAAACGATGAATTTGATTATGATTGCGCTGGCCGCGTTGCCCCTATGATTTAATGTTCATCAAACAATAAATTTAAAAAGTTCCGCTCGCCGCGGGGGCTTTTTTCCC
>CAYXFB010000023.1:0-37040 GCA_964464145.1 uncultured Christensenella sp. | reverse complement strand
ATGAAAGCGTGAGAGTGGTGAATACATAGCTTTGCATCACTATGTGGAACAATATAAGGTACAGCGAGGCAAGAGCGGGCACGCCTATGGCGAAGTTCCCGAGGCCGCTGTATATGAGATCCATTATAAGCAGGCCGCTGAACAGGTTGCCGAACATTCGGCAGGCCAGCGAAACCGGTATGGTTACGGCTGAGAGCACGTTTATTGGTATCATGAACGCCTTGGGGTGCGCGTATGTTTTGAGCCATCCGCCCACGCCCTTATAGCGTATCGAAAATGCTATTATGAGCACGAAGGTTATCACAGCCAGCGCTATCGTGCAGTTAAGGTCTGTGGCGGGCGAGCGTATGCCCATGTATTCTGTGAGCCCGGCCAATATTACGAAGGCGTACACCGTCAGCATGTAGGGCGCTATGGAAGAGCCCGCCTTCTCGCCCAGTATGTTGGTGGAAAAGCCCTTTATGCCCGTGGCGGCCATCTCCAGCACGTTTTGGAAGGCACCCGGCACCGTTTTGAACCGCTTTATGAATACGTATTTGAAAAGCAGCCCCAGCACAATTATTACGGCGGTGACAACATAGGCCGTCACAAGCGTTTCACTTACCGTCACATTACCGAATATGGTTATCTTATCCGGCGAAACTGATGGAATGTGCAGTTCGGCAAACTTTGGCATATCACTCTCCCCCCTTCTCTTGCTGCGCGGCCAGCTTTTTATTGTCGCGTATATTTCTTATTATGGGCAGACCTATCATGGCGATCGCCAGACCTCCCGCGCACCACAGCACGGACATCGGGCCCACAAATTTCGCAACGAGCCACAGCACAACTAAAATGAGCGCCAGCTTACCAACGGTTATCACCACGCCCAAAGGTACGTTCGTTTTGCTTGCGGTCATCATCACCACGGTTTTGCGCAGCAGCAGCACCTGCAACACCCCCAGCGCAAAGCCGATAAAAATAGTCCACATAATACATTCCCGCCTCAAAATGTTTTCTTTAGGTTATAATTTTAGACCTATTTACGTTTTTATGCAAATCGCTATAGCTCTAAAATTGATAGAATATCAACAAAATTTTGTTTTATCAATCTTTTTTGTCAAATTTTATGAATATGCTCCGCATATAGCAGGTTAACTTATAGTGTCTTAAGCTATTATAAGTCAATTCGCGTCAGATCAATAAGTTTCAAAATAGCAACCCGTGTATTGCGGGAAAGCCACACGCAAACATTCCGGCAGTCCGCCGCCATGCGCGCCCGACACCAGCTTCACAAAGCCTGCCATATCTGTAGTGTAATCCGCCGGAGCGTCCGCCTGCCCAACGCAGGCTATGCCCCTTCTTACCTCCACCGCGAGGTTATATTCGCACTCCATAAAGCTGTCATCTATGTGTATTACAAAGGAGACATCCGCCTCGTATGTATGCTTTTGCAGCACGTCCGCCGGGCGCAGCACGCGCATCATGGTATATTCGTGCGCGTCCGCGCGTTCCCCACCCTCGTGCGAGGGTATCATGTAGCGGCTGCGCTCCGTGCCCGTGCTGTTCACCAACGCGTCACGCTGCTTTTCGTTGGCATACACGAGCTCGAATATATTGGCCACGCCGTCCTCCTCGTAAAAGAGAGCGTAGGCAACACCCGCTTCATCCTTTATATAGGCCACCTTACCGCCGTCCTCCAAAAGCAGCCTAAGCCAAACATTCATGCGCTTTTTTGTACGCCTGAAAAAATTATCGTACTTCGTAACGTACGCCGTGTATGATCGGCTCATATCCTGTACTGGCAGATCGTTTATGCTGCCCGTAAGAATCACCTCATACTCCGCGCTCTCCGGCCTGCAAAGCTGCTCCCGCTCGTACACATAGGCGATCGTCTCAAAGCCAAACTTTCTGTAAAAAGAGTGCAAAAAGGGATGCAGATACACTATTTCCGTGCCGTTTTCCTTTAGCACGGAAAGCGCGCTTTTAACGAGCTCACGCATCAATCCGCGTTTTCTGGCGGCTGGCATGGTGGCGCAGCCCGCCAAAAAGGCGGCGGTATAATCCGCGCCCGAAAGGCTGGCCCAAAAATCCAGTATGAAGAGATCGGCCACGAGCTCCTCCCCCTCAAAACATCCCAGCCCGTTTTCCAAACTGGCAACAAAACTGAAATACGCGTCCACAAACTTCTGCGAATCTCCGAAGCATTCCCGCCAAACCTGTTTTACCTTAACCTCGTCGCTACTCTCCAGCCAGCGTATATTAGGCATACAAGCTCCCCCTTAAAATGTCAATCGTTCCCCTAGTTCGCTTCCTCATTCAAAAAAACATCGTACTTATCTATCATAAACGCGGGATGGTAGGATTGTTTTGCCTTTCTTATGCCCGGCACACCCAGATCCTCTTCCCTGTTTATATACTTGCAATCCGCCCAGTAGCCCGCGGCGAATTCCCTGTTTATATAAGCGTACAGACCGTCAAAATCACGGTTGGCCTTTTCTATGTGTATTACGGCGGCATCCTCGCGTATGCGCTCACCCACAGAAAAAGCCTCCACCTGCCCGCCTATCTTTACCACGCAGGCACGCAACCCCAGCTCTTCGCGGTAATCCAGAGCCCGCTCTATAGATTCATATTCCTCGCGCGCCTCACGCTCCGTCATATCGTCTCTGCCGGCCGCCCACTTGCGCTGCAGCTCCAAGCATTCCTCGCGGTTTGCGCTCGTGTAGTCCTCCACCGTGGCCTCATATCTTTTGAGAAAGGTGTTCACGTGGTTGCGCTTGGAGTGATATTTTTTACCGCGCAGATTTATGAGATCGTCCGAATTATATACGTATTCGGAATTGTATGAATCGTAAGCGAAGGCATAGCGGTCGCCGCAGTCGGCCTTTATTTTTTCCACCATCTCGGCCGTGGCGCCCTTCATATAAAAACAGCCGTACACTCCGAACATATATTCCTCACTGTCCAGCATGTGGGGCAGTATGGAGTCCGACGGATCCTTCATGAAGGGCATTAAAAGCAGCGGGCGGTAAAGATCGCTCTCCATGAGTATGAACATGGCCTTCGTGTGCGCCGCCATGCGTATATCCCAGGAGTGCTGCCATATAAAATGGTTGGCAAACGAAGCTTCCGACTGTATGTATCCGTGATCCTTCGTGTAGCTTTCGAACATGGCCTTGTATTCCAGCAGCACAGGCTTAAAGTTTGGCGGAAAATTTTCGCTCAACTGCCTTATTGGTCCTGCTTCACATTGCATACGAGACCCCTTTCCGCGTCCAGCTTCACAACGGTGCCGCCCTTTAGCATATTTGTGGCGCCTGCTGCGCCCACCAGCACGGGTATGTCAAGCGCCATACCAACTATGGCCGCATGCGATTCCGGCCCGGCCACCTCGGTGATTATGCCGGAGGAACGCTTCATTATTTCCACAAGATTGTTGGAGGTCTCGTGTATTACCAATATATCGCCGTCACGGAAGTTTTGTATGGCCTCAAGCTCCGTATTGGCTACGCACAGACTGGCCTGCGCGCACAGCTGGTTTATGCCCGTGCCCTTCACAAGCACGTTGCCCACCATGTGCACCTTCAAAAGATTTGTGGTGCCCGCCACGCCCAGCGGTATGCCCGCCGTTATTACAACAAGGTCACCGTTTTGCAGCAGCCCCTTCTCGCGCGCGTTGGATACCGCCGTTTCAAACAGCTCGTCCGTGAGCTGCTTTTCCTCCATCTCAAGCGGAACCACGCCCCAGGACATATTTAGCTGCTGTAGCACCATGGGGTCGGGAGAGCAGCCTATTATGGGTATGCTCGGCCGGAATTTGGACACCTGCCGCGCCGAAACGCCTGTTTTTGTAACGGCTATGATGGCCGCCGCGCCAAGATCGTAAGCCGTGGTACAGGCCGCATGGGATATGGCGTTTGTAACGTCGTAACCGTCGGGCAGTTCCTCGCGCTTCATGAGCATAGAGTAATCTATATCGTCCTCCGCGCGCATGGCTATACGCGCCATCGTTTCCACGGCCTCCACAGGGTATTTGCCCGCCGCAGTCTCGCCCGAAAGCATTATGGCGCTGGTGCCGTCATATATGGCTGTGGCCACGTCCGTCGTCTCCGCGCGCGTCGGCCGCGGGTTGTGCATCATTGAATCCAGCATCTGCGTGGCCGTTATAACTATCTTGCCCGCGCGATACGCCTTTGTGATGAGCCGCTTTTGCAGCACGGGCACATCCTCAAGGGGAATCTCCACGCCCATGTCGCCGCGCGCCACCATTATGCCGTCGGCTATACGCAGTATCTCATCCGCGTTTTTAACACCCTCTGCGTTCTCTATCTTGGCTATTATGCGCACCTTCTCGCCGCCGTTTTTGTTCACCAGCTTGCGAATATCCAGTATGTCCTGCGCCGTGCGCGTGAAGGAGGCGGCTATGAATTCATAGCCCTGCTGCGCAGCAAAAACGAGGTCGGCAGCGTCCTTTTCGCTTATGTATGGCAGCGAAACGCTTATGCCAGGCACATTAACGCCCTTTTTATCGCTAAGCAGCCCGCCGTTGACCACCTTGCAGACTATGTCCGTATCGTTCACCTCGGAAACGGTCATGCCCACCAGACCGTCGTCTATCAATATTTTATCGCCCTGATTCACGTCCTCGGGCAGCTGCTTGAAGGAGATGGAAACAATGGTTTCGTCGCCCTCTATTTCGCGCGTGGTGAGCGTGAAGCTCTGGCCTTTTTTGAGCACCGCCACACCGCCCTTAAACTTACCTATGCGTATTTCCGGGCCCTTCGTATCCAGCATGCAGGGCAAGAAAGCGCCCGTCTCCTTACGAAGCTGGCGAATGAGCTTCAGCCGGCCCATCTGCTCCTCATGGTCTCCGTGCGAAAAGTTGAAGCGCGCCACGTTCATGCCCGCCTTGACCATCTTTTTAAGAGTATCCAGATTTTCGCACGCAGGTCCCAGCGTACATATTATTTTTGTTTTTCTCATATAGATTTAAATTTCCTCCGTAGTAACCAGTTCGTAATATTTTTCAAACAACGGCTTATCTGTAAGCTGTGTTCCGCTCAATGTTATGGAGGCCGTGGCCGCCGCCACGCCCGCGCGCAGCATTTCATCCACCGGCTTGCCTATGTTCGCCACCATACCCGCCACCATGGAATCGCCCGCGCCCACAGTGGACTGCACATCCACGCGCAGCGGTTTCGCGAAGTACGCGCCCTCTCTGCCGCAGATCACCGCGCCGTCTCCGCCCATGGAAACGGCCACCACCTCTATTCCTTCCGCAAGCAGCTTCCCGCAGGCGGCGACCACCTCGTCCACATCGCTTGCCTTGCTGCCCGTTATGGCGGCCAGCTCGTCGGTGTTGGGCTTTATCAGGTAGGGCTTCTCCGCCACGCCCAAGCGCAATGTTTCTCCGTCCGCATCCAACACGCATTTTACATTCTTTTGCTTCAGCGCGCGTATTATGCCCGCGTAATAATCGGCTCCACAACCGGGCGGCAGGCTGCCCGTGAGTATCACCACGTCGCCCTCCTTCGCCATTTCACAGGCCTTTGCCGAAATTTCATCCAGCACGCTCTGCGGAACGGTCTGCCCGCTTTCGTTCAGCTCGGTTATCACCTGCTTTTCCTTATCAAATATCTTTGTATTTGTGCGCGACGTACCCTGTAGCTCGCGCAGATTGTGGTTAATGCCGTAAGAATCCAGCCTACCCGTTATTATTTTCGAATCGGCATCGTAGGCCACGCCCACAACGGCGCTTTGCGTGCCCAAAGCCTTCAAAACAACGGCCGCGTTTATAGCTTTTCCCGCGCCGTCCACCTGCACCTTATACGGGCGGTTGGTGCCTCCGTATTCAAAGCGCTCCAAATAGATCGTCTTATCTATGGTCGAGTTCACATATATACATATAACCATATATCTATCCCCTTTTTTTATATATAAACCATAACTAACATATTATACACTTACGGGAAAAATACCGCAAGCCGCTCGGGTGCTCCAGTGTAAAATCTCTGTATAGGATCGTTTTTTTTGCGTGCAAGAAAAAAATCTCCTCCGAACTTCATGGGTTGGGAGGGAGATTTTTTGTCTAACTTGATATAGAGCGGTTCAATTTTGAGGGATTGTGGCGTTTACTTACTCCCACTCGACAAATTCAAGTGTAGTATAGCATATTTCCAGTGGTTTTGCAAATAAAATATTCGCCTATTTGTTAATATTTCATCTGTTATTTTTGGTTAGGTTTTTTCTTAGTATCAAATTAGTATCAGAGGAAATATGGCTGATGTGTATGGGTTATGCTCATAACCCTGTCCGCAGTAAAATTTGGCTGCAAACATAGGTTAGATAGGGAGATGGCTGTTTCTTTTGCCCGAAATCCCAGCCCTTAAACTTTTGATATACTGCTTCGGGTGTAAACAAACCATTCTCGTCTTGCTTTGACTTTAAAATCATAGCCATTTCAAGAAATCGCTTGTCCTTTTTTATGGAGTCAAAACGGCTTAAAACATCGGTAACACTTACAATATCGTACCACATTGCAGGTGCTTTCAGCTTTCTAAAATCAGTTCCCATATAGAACATATAGGGGTGCTTATCCAAGCTGTGCTCCCATAGAGAAAGTAAATTTTGCGCTATTTTCTCCGCAATTACACTTTGCTTATAGTTTTCTATATCAGAAAGCAGCTTTAACATTAGCAATGTGGCATAAGGGCAGCAATCGTCCTTGCGCCCGGGGCCTCTGAATTTTCCGTGCTCTTTAGAAACGGTGCAAGGAAATCCCTCATCTTTATAAAAGCTTAAAAGGTGCTCTACACCACGATGAATATGTTTATCATAATCAACGTTTGCTTTATGCAGTAAAAGGAGCAGCAATGGCGCATCGCACAAGCACCAACCAAAGGTGTCCTCGCCAATGCCGCCGTAATGCTTCGGAATATTTGTTGGCGATTGATAAATACCATTTTCATCTATATGTTCTAAAATTTTATTTATACCGGCTTTTATCTCCGGAATATCTGTATCAAATCCAAGCTCAAGTAAAAATAATAATTTGTGCATAGACAAATCAGGATTTTTATGATTGGTCACAAGGCAGTTATGAAAATTTGAAACATCAGTAAGATATGCCTTGATTTTGGGGTTAGATAATGCTTGCTTTCTTAACTCTTTCAAACTATTCTTGCTTTCACCTAAAACATTCACCTTTACAGCATATTGCAGCCAAGATTCACCGTTTTCCAAAATAAACTGCAAATCATTCATACCCACCCTCCTAAACGAATACAAATAACCCCTCGTTAGGCTTATTTGCCGAACGCAAAGCAATCCATTAGTTTTTCTCATTATACCACACCACTGTGCAAATTTCCAGCAGGAGTAGCACCGCCGCATATCCCCGTCAATGGTCAAGATGAACGGCTGCGCCGCCATTGACGGAGATATGCGCCTGTGCTTGGTGGCTAACAAGGGGTTAAAGGCGAGCCTTAACCCCTCTGGGTTCACCTCTCAAATGTCACGCAATAGGGGTAAAAAAAGCCAGTGTTTATGCGGTTTTCAAGCCTCTGTTTTGGGGTGGGTAATGCAATATCCCTCGTACCCTCGAAAATGGCGTTTGAACTGTCTTTTTACCGTGTATCAACACTTTGCTGCTTGTCCTGTCTGCCGCCCACCAGATGAGTAAGACCATGCGTTTCAAGGATGGACTGATAGAGCGTATTGCGGCGGCGCAACTCCCCATTTTCCTTTTCCAAAGTGCCAGCTTTAAGCTGACCTTTCACAGAACGATAACTGTCCAGCTCCTGTTTCATTTCTGCAATCTTAGCTTTGAGTGTGGCAATGGTTTTTTCGGCTGCTTTGAGTAGCTTATCCAACCGCCGTTCCTTTTTCTCCTGCACCACAAAAGCCTTTGCCGCTGTCACCAGCGTTTGGTAATCCTCCGCATCCAGCTTGACCTTTGAGGAAAGAGGAACAGGCTTTGCCACTATCTGCTCCACCGCCTGTATATCCACCTGCTTTTGTTTGAGCTTGCCGAGGGATTGCTCCAGTGCTTTCACCTCTGCGGTGCGCTCCTGCTTTTTGAAATCCAGCACGGTCAGATGTTCATTTTGTGTGCCTAGCTGCTCCCACTCGATACCATGCTGCCGCATAATTTCCGCAAGAGCCTGCTTTTCAGAATTGCGCCACTGGTTCAGCTCGGTATCGCCACGGCTGCCGCCCTCAAATCCCTGCGCCGCCAGTGCCTTTTTCAGCGACACCCTTGTGTCAAGTCCTCGCTTGCTGTCGGTGGTAAAGGGCACAAAGTCGATATGTAGGTGTGGTGTTGCCTCGTCTAAATGGAGGTGCGCCGAGAACACTCGCAGATGGGGATTGCGCTGCTCAAAGCCCTTCATAAATTTGTCTAAAATGACCTTTGCCTGTTCGCCCTCTGGCGTACCCACGGCGGTATCCTTTACATTGCCCATCTGAAAAATGACCTCATGGTATAACTTTTCCTGCTTGCCTGTACGGATATGCTCATAGTAGTTTTCAATCTTACGGTCACTGCGTTTTTGTTTGTCATTATACCGCTGGAGAGCCGCGCCGAATAGCTCATCATAGACCTGTTTAAGACTATCGTGGCAATAGATGATGTTGTCAGAAACCCTGCTTTTGTCGATGTTCTCCGCTATGAAATCACGGTTGTTATGGGTGAGCGAGCCTTTGCCTGTCATGGCGCTGATGGTTCGTTTCAAATGCTACCTCCTTTTCCTTACTGGCAGGACACAGAGGCGTGCCACGCCTCTGTCATAGGCTGTCAAGAAAAAATCACCATCGAAAGCTGGGAAAGTACCCCTTGCGGTCTAGGTATTCCTGCCTTGCCTTTTCCTGCTCCGTCGGGTTTTCTGCTGTCTTATATTGGGAATACAGGCTGCGGTTAATCATGGCATCCACCTTGCTTTGCAGCAGCGTTTCTATCTCCTCTCGCTCGTCCTCCTGCCCCAAGAGGTGGTAACGAGCCAGCATGAAAAACAGTTCCTCCGTAATCTGATAATGTTTCATTTTCTCTCTTTCCCATCCTTTCCGCTTGCCAAAGTTCTGTTACTCTTGTCAAGAGTAACGCAAAAGCACTTTTGACACTGCGTATCAAAAGCGCATTGCGCCCTACGGGGTAGAACGGCAGCACGATGCCGCAAGATGCGTTAAGGTTGCAAGATTGCACGTCCTTAGTGGTCTGCAATGTTGCAACCTTAACATTACGGCGCAAGCTCCCAAAACCATCGCTTGTCCTCCCTGCTGGAACGGACAGCAAGGTTTTTCTTTGCTTGGTCAAGCACTCGCTTGGAGATGCCTTTTTGCCGAGCTGCCGCCGCAATGTCGCTCTGCGCCATCTTGCCATCGGCAAGCAGCTCTTGCAACAGCTCCTCCGCTGCGCCCAGTTTGTTTTCTCTTGGGATGCCCGACAACAAATCCTCCACGCTGATGTCGTAATGCCCCAGCCACGCGAAGCCTGTTTCCTTGTCCAGCTCAAAGGCGATTGCCTCCCCCTCCGGGGCAAGGCTGCTCTTGTCATGCGCCACCACTCGCACCTGCGGCTGGTCTTTAATCCTGCCCACAATCAGAACACTTCTGGCAGTGGCTTGAAAGTCGATAGAGCCTAATCCCCGATAGGTGGATTTTGAACCGCTGGACTTGTTCATGTGTCCGATTAAAACAATGGCACTTTGTGTGCGTTCCGCTATGCCGCCCATCCGCTTTAGCACCGGGCGAATTTCGTTTGCCCTGTGCATATCCACATCCGCACCGAGATAGGCTTGTATGGGGTCAAGCACCACCAGCTTTGCGCCTGCCTCTATGATTGCCGCCTCTAACCGTTCATCACTCATGGTCAGTGGGTCGGTTGCCTCGTCTATGACAAGCACACGGTTGCAGTCTGCCCCTGCCTCCAGAAGTCGGGGCTTAATGGTGTCCTCCAGTCCATCCTCGGCATTCTGATAAATCACATTCATGGGGCTGCGCTCCTGCTCGTCAAAGGGTAGCTTTTCTCCACGGGTGAGCAGGGCAATCACTTGCAGCATAAAAGTGGTTTTACCCTCGCCGGGGTCACCCTGCACGATACTGATTTTCCCGATGGGGAGAAAGGGATACCAAAGCCAATCCACTGCTTTGGCATCCACCTCCTCCATGTTAATAAGGTTCAGTTCCTTTTGCGCCATATCAGCCCTCCTTTAAGCCGTTCCAAATTTCAGCCACCAGCCGCAGCGTTTCTAAAAACTCCTCGCTGGCATCGCCGCTACACTCCAACTGTTTCAGCTCCTCTAAAATCTCTGCCATCTGATTGCGCAACAGCTTGTGAACCCTCGGATTGCCCATTACCACCACATCACGGCACAAGGCACGGTTGATAAGGTAATCCTGCTTGGTCAGCCCCGAAAGCCGTACCCTCGTGTTTAAGTCCTCGTTCTCCTGCGGTGACATCCGAAAGGCTACGGTCAGCCCCCTCCATCGACCTTTTTTGTCCAGTGTTTTTTCCATGTCAGTCCATCCCTTCTAAATCTAATTTGTCTGCGATTTCCGTTTGTGTGGAGGGGAACAGGTGCGCATAGCGATAGGTGATTTCTATGCTCTCATGCCCCACACGGTCAGCGATTGCCACCGCCGAAAATCCCATGTCTATCAAGAGCGAGATATGCGAATGACGGCAATCATGGACTCTTATCCGCTTAACCCCTGCCACCTTTGCGCCCCTGTCCATTTCATGATGCAGATAGCTTTTACTGATGGGGAAAATCCGTGTGTCCTGTTGGCAATGATAAAGCGACTTTATGTATTCCTGCATTTCTGTGCAGAGAAAGCCGGGCATTTTGACAATCCGATTGCTTTTTGGTGTCTTGGGGTCTGTGATAACATCCTCTCCCAAAAGCCGCTGATAGGACTTGCTGATGGCAACCGTACTTTTCTCAAAGTCAAAGTCCGCAGGGGTGAGGGCTAAAAGTTCACCCAGCCGAATGCCGCACCAGTAGAGCATCTGAAAGGCATAGTAGGAAAGGGGCTTGTCCATCATCACCTCGGCAAATTTTTTGTACTCATCTTTCGTCCAAAACAGCATTTCCTTGCCCTGCCTTTTGCCCATGTTCCCAGCCTTTGCCGCTGAATTGGATTTCAGTTCATAAAACCGTACCGCATGATTTAGAATGGCAGAAAGCTGATTATGCAAGGTTTTCAAATAGGTTTCCGAGAAGGGATTTCCCTTTTCATCCCGATAGCCTATCATCTCATTTTGCCACTGGATAACATCCGCTGGGCGAATGTCGTTCATCCGCTTGCCCCCAAAGGAGGGGAGCAGCTTTGTTTCAATGATGTGCTTTTTGGTCAGCCATGTGTTGCGGCGCAAGCGCACCTCCATATCCTTTGTGTAAACCTCCACAAAGCTGGCAAAGGCCATATCCAAGTTAGAGGCTTTCTGCTGCTGGAAGGTACGCTCCCATTCCAGCGCCTCACGCTTGGTCTTAAACCCTCGTTTCATTTTCTTTTCCTTTTGCCCCCTCCAATTTTCATAGTAAAAGGCGGCGTACCATGTTCCTTTTGCGTTGTCTTTGTATGCTGGCATTTTGTTCCTCCTTACTGGCTGCTGCGCAGTCCATAAAATTTTTCCTCGTAATACTGGCGGCTTACCCGCCCGGCGATGGTCATAAAGCCTTTACCCTTTAATTCTTCGTTCATTTTCCGCACCAGCTTGTAGGCATAGGGCTTAGAAACGCCCAAATTCTTTGCAATCTCCTCCACTTTGATAAACAGCTCTTTCTTCATCGTATCAAACCGCTTTTCTTTATTCGCATATTTATTAATGCCACCGTATTCCTAGTGTACATTATCATATTTGTTAATGTCAAGTGTTTATTTCGCTTTTTTGTTAATTTTTATCTTGCATCTTTCGCTTTTTTGCGCTATACTATTCACAAAGGCGGTGGAACAGATGACAATAGGTGAGAAAATCAAGAAAATCCGTACCTTTCGTGGCATGACACAAAAGGAGTTCGGCTTGGCTATCGGACTAGAGGAGAAGGGCGCTGACAACCGTATTGCCCAATATGAAACCAACTATCGTATTCCTAAAAGGGATATGCTGGAGCAAATGGCGGTGGTGCTGCGTGTCAGTCCGATGAATTTTTACAGTGATGCCCCCGGCTGCGCAGAGGACATCATGCAGACCTTTTTCTGGCTGGACGAGGACAACCCCGGCGCAATCAATCTATTCCAGCTTGTGCGTAACCCCGGCAAGACAAATGCCTCTGATGATACCTCTGTGCGGTACAACGACAATGACGAGTTTCCAGCCCACGCCCCTGTGGGTATGTACTTCAAGTATGGGCTGGTTGACCAGTTTATGAAGGAATGGCTGCTGCGCAAAGAGGAGCTAAAGACTGGCAACATCACTCGTGCCGAATACTTCGAGTGGAAGTTAGGCTTTCCGCAGACTTGTGATGATTGCGGAAAGCAAGAGCCGTTGGTACAGTGGCGAAAAGCTTAGTAACAAAAATCCATTCTTGTGTTAAAAAACAAACAGGAGGTAAATGTGCATGAAGTATAGAGCACTTAACGAATTAGATTGTTTCCAGTTTCATGATGCCGAAATCAAAGAAATACAGCTTATAAACAGTAAAATGACATGGATAGTGTCTGCCATAAATGCAATGACAACAAATACCCAAAACAGCAATGAAAAAGATATGTGCA
Organism: uncultured Christensenella sp.; assembly: GCA_964464145.1. GTDB lineage: Bacteria > Bacillota > Clostridia > Christensenellales > Christensenellaceae > UBA5399. Next base: position 24,344 of record CAYXFB010000023.1, on the reverse strand, counting down.
TTGAAAATGCTGTAATAATTTTTGAGAATGTATCTATAGAAAAATTAGAGTTCGGCGCATATACAGTACACGATTCTAATAATAATCTGATTGAATCAGTCGAAGCAACGGTGGCCAATCCAGAAGAGTATATGACTATTCTTACAGAATCGACAGACAATTATTGCTATATATATGGCATGGACGAGTTAATTAAGATTGAGGATAAAAAGTATCGCACTTGCTTCAATATTGACGGAGGTGCAGGTAACTACTATTTGACTTTTACTTTTTCTTCATCCAAAGTAGAATGGGATAATTACAGTGGGGAAGCTTGGTACGAAAACCCCAAATGGAAAAAACGTTAGCGTTATACCTGTCCTAGCTGCGGCGGTGTGATTTCACTGCATGATGCCGAATGCAGCGAGTGCCAAACCAAAATAAAGTAAAAAAGAGCAAAAAAACGCCCTGCTGAATTTGTCGTTCAGCAGAGCGTTTTTTTGCTCTTTTGCTAATTATTCCGTGAGGTACTGGCGGATAGGAATAGTATCAAACCAGTATCACAGAGGGAGAAAACAGGTCGCAAACCCAGTATCCATGCGGGTTTGCGGCATCTGCTATTCTATTCCCACTCAATAGTAGCCGGAGGCTTGCTCGTTATATCATACACAATACGGTTTATATGCCCCACCTCGTTTATTATCCTGCCCGACACGCGCTCCAGCACCTCGTAGGGTATGCGCGCCCAATCGGCGGTCATGGCGTCCACGCTGGTCACTCCTCGCAGTGCCACCGTGTAGTCGTAGGTGCGCTCGTCGCCCATCACACCCACGCTGCGCATATCGGTGAGCACGGCAAAGTATTGCCATATCTCCTCGTCCAGCCCGGCTTTGGATATCTCGTCGCGGAATATGAAATCCACGTCACGAAGAAGCTCAAGCTTGTCCTTTGTTATGCTGCCTATCACGCGAATGGCAAGACCCGGCCCGGGGAAGGGCTGCCTCCAAACCATGTGGTGCGGCAGGCCTATCTCTTCGCCCAGCGCGCGCACCTCGTCTTTGAAAAGCTCGCGCAGCGGCTCAATTATATCGTCAAAATCCACGTGCTCGGGCAGCCCGCCCACGTTGTGATGGCTCTTTATGAGCGCGGCGTCGCCCACACCACTCTCCACCACGTCCGGGTAAATGGTGCCCTGCGCCAGAAAATTCATCTTGCCTATCTTTTTCGCCTCGTCCTCGAACACACGAATGAACTCCTCGCCTATTATCTTGCGCTTCTTTTCCGGCTCGCTCACGTCTATCAGTTTCTCTAAGAAACGTTTCTCAGCATCCACATGAATGAGGTTCACGTCGAACTGCTTTCGGAAAACGTTGTCCACCTCCTGCGGCTCAAACTTGCGCATCATACCCGTATCCACAAACACGCAGGTGAGGTTCTTTCCTATGGCCTTGTTGAGCAGCACGGCGCACACAGAGCTGTCCACACCGCCCGAAAGCGCAAGCAGCACCTTTTTGTCGCCCACCTTGGCTCGTATATCCTCTATCGCCTGCTTCGCGTAGCTGGCCATAGACCAATCTCCCTTCGCGCCGCATATATCAAAGAGAAAACGCTCCAGCATATCCTGACCGTTCTCCGTGTGCTGCACCTCGGGGTGAAACTGCACGCCGTATATCCTGCGCTCGGCATCCTCGAAGGCAGCCACCGGGCAGGTCGCCGTGGAGGCCGTCACATCGAAGCCGGAGGGCGCCTTGTCTATATAATCCGTGTGGCTCATCCAGCAAACGGATTCGTGCTTCGCGTTTTTGAAAAGCGTGCTGTTCACGTCGTACTTTATATCCGTCTTGCCGTATTCGCCGGAGGGTGCCTTCGTAACGTGCCCATCCAGCAGCAGGCTTATCATCTGGCTGCCGTAGCATATGCCCAGCACGGGTATGCCCAGCCCCAGCACCTCGGCGCTGCACATGGGCGCGCCCTCGCTGTATACGCTGTTCGGCCCGCCCGTGAATATTATTCCTATAGGGTTCTTTTCCTTTATTTTCGCAATGTCCGTATTATACGGCAAAAGCTCCGCATAAACGTGCGCATCCCTCACGCGCCGCGCTATAAGCTGATTATATTGCCCACCAAAGTCCAGTACTATAACGGTCTCCCTCATTCTTCGATCTCCTCCAACAATAGTTTTTTCATTTCCGTAATGCTCTTTTTATGCTTGCGCGCAAGCCGCTCCAGATCCTTCTGCAAAATACGCTGCCTGCCCGCCGTCTCTATCACGCGAATCATACCTAAGGTTGTTTCTATGTATAAAACCTCCTTGGGCAGTGCCAGCCTGTTTTTCACCTGCATGGTGAGGCCGGTCGCCGTGGAGTTCTTTAAAAGCAATTCGCAAAGCGCCGCCGTGTCCTCCTTGCGGCAATACACGCCCAGCCGGAACGCGGGGCTGCTGCCGCCACCTATCACGGTTTCCGCCCAGGCCTCCATCGCGCCGCCACCCTGCAGCAGCTGAATGAGATAGCGCACGTCCTCGCCCGTCATATCGTCTATATTTGTATATATCTCGCAAACAAGCTCTCGCTCCATTTTTTAAAACCCGCTCTTCTTGGCGTAATTCTCCAGCATCAGTATGTATGCCGCGCTTGACAGCCTGTTCAGCACGAGCAAAAAAGCCTCGTCTCCCGCGCTGCCCGATCCCGCCGCCACCGCCGCGCGCTCCGTTCTGCGAATGTCGGTACGCAGTATGTTCAAAAGCGCCGTCATTTCGTCGGCGTGCTCGTCCGGCATGTAGGGCTGTAGCCCCAGCTCCTCCTTAACGTTGTGCGAAACGCTGCGCAGCTCCTCGAGCTCCATGCCCATTATGCCCGTAATTTGCGGCGGCTCTTCAAGCGCTTCGGCGCGCATGAGCTCGCGCACCACGCGAACTATATCCTCCATGCCCGAAATCGTTTCCGTATAGCCGTATTGCCGCGCAAAGGCGCACACCTGCACCGCCCGCGCGTATAAGCTGTCTATCTGCCCGCGCAGCTCTATGCGCGGATGATCCTTTGTCACGCATTCGCTGCCAAACAGCGATGTTTTGCTTTCCTCGCCCCTCACTCAGTATCTCCATTCAGGGCGTCCTCGCCCGTGTTTTCATTTTTTTGCAGCTTCCTGCGCTTTAGGTTTACCAATATCAAGCCCAGCACAAAGGCCGCCACCATCACAAGTATGCCGCCCGCCATCAGCGCGTCTCGCGTGCTTGTGAGCTCGTTCGCCGCCTGCGCCGCCAGCTGCTGCGCCATTTCGGGCGTGGACGCCTCCACCACCGCGTCCGTGATGACCTCGCTTGCCATAATGGTGGGCGTGAGCTGTGCGCCGCGCGAAAAGAGTATGGCGGCAAAGCCCATCATGGCGGATATGCCATACATAATGCCCACCGTTTCGCGCTGGTTGAAGCCCCAGCCTATAAATTTGTGGTGCATGTGCTTTTTGTCCGGCTTGAACGGGTTTCTCCCCTTTACCAGCCTGCGAAACAGCGCCATCAGCGTATCCAGTATGGGCAGCGCCAGCACGAGGAAGGGCACGCCGAAGGAAACCAGCGCGTTCACCTTGAAAAATCCCTGTATTGATATAACCGAGAGCGTGAAGCCTATGAACATCGCGCCCGTATCGCCCATGAATATCTTGGCGGGGTTGGTGTTGTAGGGCAAAAAGCCAAAGCAGGCACCCGCGAGTATGGCAATCACTATTGTGAGAGCCATACTGTCCGGCCGGATGGAGAAGGTGGAAACTATGAGCAGCGAAACGCAGGATATTCCCACAATTCCGCAGGCCAGCCCGTCCAGCCCGTCTATAAGATTTATGGCGTTCGTTATAGCCACTATCCACAGCACGGTGGCTGGTATGGCAAACATACCTATGTCTCCCGTGGCTATCTCCGTTATGGTTATGCCGTTCATTACCACGATCAGCGCGGCAAACACCTGCCCCAAAAGCTTCACCCACCAGCGCAGGCCGTATATATCGTCCAGTATGCCCACTATCACTATAACAAGCGCGCCGCACAGCAACGCTATATATTTCGCGTCCATAAATTGATAGTTTGAGCCTTCAACCATCTTGCCGTAGGCATTCACGAATATGAGCACGGCCAGCGCAAAGGCAATAAAAATAGCCAGCCCGCCTATGGTGGGTATGGGCTTGCTATGCATGCGCCGCTCGTCCTTAGGTATGTCCACGGCGCCTATCCTCACGGCAAATTTTCTTATAACGGGCGTAACTAAAAGCGCAACCAAAAACGCCGCCCCCAGCCCCGCAAAGATAAAAATAACCGTTATTTGGTTCATACCGAAAAGGTGCCTTTCTTTATGTAGAAACAACATAAGCGCGGCAAAGTTATCAACCTTGCCGCACCCCGTCTTACTTTAGATTTTATTATACTAGCTTTCCTTTTTGAATGCAACATCTCCGTTGCTTACGTACATCTTAACTTTATCGCCTATGCTTATATTTCCGGACAATATTTCCTCGGAAAGCTTGTCCTCCACCACCTGCTGTATCATTCGCCTAAGCGGCCGCGCGCCGTATGTATCGCTCATACCGTCCTTCGCCATCAGCTTGGCGGCTTCCTTTGTGTAGGATAGGTCTATTTCGCGCTCCAGTAGCCGCTTTGTAACGCTCCCCAGCATGAGCTCGGCTATCTGCTGTGTGTCCTGCTCGGTGAGCTTGTGGAACACTATTATGTCGTCTATCCTGTTTATGAACTCCGGACGGAATGTTCTTTTCAGCGCTTCGGTCATACGCTCCTTCATCTCGTCGTATTCCTTGAGCTGCGCTTTTTCATCCGCCTCGCTGCTGCCAAAGCCTATACGGTTCTGTGCCATATCGCTCGCGCCCACGTTGGAGGTCATTATTATTATGGTGTTCTTGAAGTCCACCGTGCGCCCCTTGGAATCTGTGAGCCGCCCGTCCTCCAGCACCTGCAGCAGTATGTTGAATATATCCGGATGCGCTTTTTCTATTTCGTCGAACAATACCACCGAATAGGGCTTTGTGCGCACCGCCTGCGTGAGCTGACCGCCCTCCTCGTAGCCGACATAGCCGGGAGGCGAGCCTATGAGCTTGCTGACCGCGTGTTTCTCCATATATTCGGACATATCCAGCCTTATCATGGCGTTTTCGTCTCCGAACATGGAGGCCGCCAGCGCCTTTGTGAGCTCCGTCTTACCCACGCCCGTGGGGCCCAGGAATACGAACGAACCTATGGGCCGCGCCGGGTCTTTCAGGCCTGCTCTTGCGCGGCGTATAGCGCGCGCCACCGCCTTCACGGCTTCCGACTGGCCTATTACGCGCTCGTGCAGCATGTCCTCTAGGTGAAGCAGCTTCTGGCTCTCGTCCTCCGTGAGCTTGCTTACCGGCACGTGCGTCCAGCTGGAAACTATCTGCGCGATATCGTCCTCGGTCACTATTCCCTTCTGCTTGGCCACCATCGTTTGCCATTCTTCCTTGCGCGCCTCTATGTCCTTCTTTATCTGCGCCTCCTCATCGCGAAGCTGCGCCGCCTGCTCGTACTGCTGATGCGTTACGGCCTGCTCCTTTTCGTGCGCCGCCTTCTCAAGCTTCTCTTCAAGATCGCGTATATCGGGCGGCGAGGTGAACATTGCTATGCGCACCTTGGAGGCCGCCTCGTCTATGAGGTCTATGGCCTTGTCCGGCAGGAACCTGTCTATTATATACCTCTGCGCGAGGTCCACCGCCGCCTTTAGCGCCTCGTCCGTTATGGTGACCTTGTGATGCGCTTCGTAGCGGTCTCTCAAGCCTTTCAGTATCTCAACGGCCTCCTCGCCCGTGGGTTCGCCCACGTTCACCGGCTGGAATCTGCGCTCCAGCGCCGCGTCCTTCTCTATGTATTTGCGGTATTCCTCCAGCGTTGTCGCGCCTATCACCTGTATCTCGCCGCGCGCCAACATGGGCTTCAGTATATTCGCCGCGTCCATCGCGCCCTCGGCGGCGCCCGCGCCCACAATAGTGTGCAGCTCGTCTATGAACATTATTACGTTGGTGTCCTTCTTTAGCTCGGCCAAAGCGTCCTTCAAACGTTCCTCAAACTCGCCGCGGAATTTGGAGCCCGCCAGCATACTGGCCAGATCCAGCATAAAAACGCGCTTCCCAAGCAGCATATCGGGCACGCTGCCCTCCACTATCTTTTGCGCCAGCCCCTCGGCTATCGCCGATTTTCCCACGCCCGGCTCGCCAATAAGCACCGGATTGTTCTTGGTGCGGCGGGAGAGTATCTGTATTATACGCTCTATCTCCTCGCTGCGGCCTATCACGGGGTCGAGCGCACCGTCCTTCGCGGCCAGCGTAAGATCCACGCCGAATTTATCCAGCTTGGGCGTTGCGGACTGGCTTTCGCTCTCCGCTATGCCGCCACCCTCGCCCAGCATCAGTATCTCCTGCTGTATCGCGCCCATGTCCGCACGCAGATCGTGCAGCATACGGAAGCCCATGCTTTCGCGCTCGTTTATTATGGCCAGCAGCAAATGCTCTGTGCCTATATAGCCGTGACCCAGCTGGCGAGAAATGGCTACGCTCATCTCAAGTATCTTCTTGGTGCGGGGTGTGTAGCCCATCACCTGAGTGCCGTTCCCCTCCACAGATACGGAATCTATATATTTTTCGGCTATCTCCTGCTCCACGCCCTGCTTTTTCAGTATTTCGGCCGCCGTGCCGCCCTCAAGAATAAGACCCATGAGCAGGTGCTCTGTGCCCACATAGCTCTCGCCCTTGCTGCCCGCCACGCGCGCCGCCTCGTTCACCGCCTGCTGCGCTCCCGAAGTAAATTTGGACATATTGTTCATCATATATATACACCTCTTTCCGCTGCGATTCAAAACATCCCTATAAAGTTAAACTTATGGCGTCCTTTTAAACCGCAGCGTCACATTTAAATTTTATATTATGCCAATCCCATATAAAAAACGGTAACGTTTTTTATATGACATGACAGACGAGTTCTGCGCCTTTTGGCGCAGTACATGAGCCTCGCAAAGCGAGGCGTCATCAAATTACAGCTCGCCCATGAGCTTTTTTTCCATCACGTAGATCCTGTCCCTCAGCTCCGCCGCCAGCTCAAATTTTTCATCCGAGACGGCCGCTGCAAGCTGCTGCTTTAGCTCCTCCAGCGTTTCCTCCTTCTCCTTGGGCAACGCGGGCGAACTAAATCCGCTTCCCGGCAGCTTGAGACCCAGCGCCTCAAAATCCGTATCACCAAGACCCGCCTGCGCCTGATGTTGCGGCGCGCCCACCATTATGGCCTGCTGCATATCGCCAAACATACTTTCGAAGCCGGGGAACATCCCGAACATTTCCTGCGGGTTCACTCCCGCGCATTCCATACATAGGTTTTGTTCGTACTTTACACCGTTTATTATCCTTGAGACGTGTATGTTCGCCTGATTCTTTTTGCATTTGTCACACAACATGATATCTACCTCCACCTGTGTTTTATATTATTCTGAAGAGCATCTCTCGCAGTATATCCGCTCTCAGCACATTTCGCCTTTCTCCCGCCGCCGCCAGCGTCTTATCCGCCACGGCCGCGAGTATCAGTCCCTTTATTTCTTCTTTTATAAAGCCGGATTGGTACAGCCCCTCCACTATCTCCGCCGCCTGCCGCATGTTTATGCCGCCGTTTGGCATCGCGTCCGTCAGACCGTTTATATAGTCCGACCGATCAAGATCGAGCTGCGCTACCCTTATGTAACCGCCGCCGCCCCTGCGAGACTGTATTATGTAGCCCCGGCTGGGTGAAAACCTAGTGGTGAGCACATAGTTTATCTGGGAGGGCGCGCAGTTAAACTGGTTTGCCAGCTCGTTGCGTTGCAGCTCCGTGGTTCCGTCCTCTTCCAGCAGCTCCTTTATAAAGCTTTCTATATGGTCGCTCAATACAGACATAAGCCGCCTCCTATCTTTGACTTTCTTTGACCTTTAATCTTATTATACACCATCGATGTTAAATTTGAATGTTTGTTAACAAATTATTTACAGCTGGATTTCCCTTATACAATCGGGCATGCGCCCCTTTATTTTGGTGTTTATCCAGCCCGCTTTAAGCTCGCGCAAAAAGTCGGAAAGCCGGGGTTCGTCAAGAAATGCTTGGCCGTGCTCCATCAATATCTCAAACTGCGCCGCCGCCGATACCGGCCTGGCCAGTAGCCCGCGCGCCGCGCAAAACTCCCGCAGAGAGCGAAAATATTCGAAGGGGGTAACAGCTCCGTTTTTGGTGAGGTAACATAGCGCTTCCCTCGCCCTGCCCGTGTTGTAGTAGCGGTTTAAAAGCTCGTCTATATCTTTCAGCAAAAACAATTCGTCCGCCGATATATCCGCAGTGTAAAGCACCTCGTAGGGCGGGTGGTCACGACAGACTATGCCGTACTCCCCCGCCATACTCTGAAGCCGCGAACCGCGCAGCAGCTTCAAAAAGCCCAGCTGCAAATGATGGGGATACAGCGAATATATACGGTCAAAGGATCGCTCGAAGCTGGCTATCCCCTCGTGCGGCAGACCGGCTATGAGGTCCATATGAAGGTGTATGTTGCCCGCCGACAGCAGCGCACGCGCGTTTTGCTCCACGCGTGAGATGTCGGCCGAACGCGCCACGGCGGCCAGCGTGAGAGCGTTGCAGCTCTGCACGCCCGCCTCAAGCTGCACCCTGCCCGGCGGCAGCGCGGCGCAGATATCCAAAAGCTCGGCGTCCATAATGTCAAGCGCCACCTCAAAGTGGAAGCAGGCGTTCGTTTCAAGCGCGGCTATGTGGCGCAATATGGCCTTGGCGCGCTCTTTGTTCGCGTTGAAGGTTCTGTCCGTAAATTTCACCAGTCTCACGCCCCGCGAGGTGAAGCTCTCCAAATCGGAAAACACCTGGGCGAGAGGCTTTTCGCGCAGCGGCACATCGTCGCCCGATAAGCAGTAGGCGCAGGAAAAGGGGCAGCCGCGCGAGGATTCGTAATAGTATATCCTCGTATCGTCGTATTCGTAATTTGAAAAGGGTGCGGGCAGCGCCGAAATATCCGCGCATACGTTATAGCTCTCGTTTCCGTCTATGCCCGCTTTTCCGCGCCAAAGAACGCCGTCCGGCAAGGTGCCCTCGCCCGAAATATGCGAAAGCAGCGCGGGCAGAGCGCTCTCCCCCTCGCCGCACACCACAGTGTCCACAAAGGCGTGGTGCTCCATTATTTCGCGCGCGTTAAAAGAAACCTCCGGCCCGCCCAGCACGATAATCGTATCGGGCAGCAGCTTTTTGAGGTCTGCCACCAGCCTTAGAATGTATGTTATGTTCCATATATAGCAGGAAAAAACGGCGGTTTTCGGCCGCGCCACGTATAGCCTGGCCAGCACGTCGCCCATGTGCTGGTTTATGTTGAACTCCAGCCACTCGGCCTCGCACAGCTCTGCCAGCAGATACACGGCGGGGCTGGTGTGCACATAGCTGGAATTCACGCCAACGACCAGCGCGCCGCCCTCACTTCGCCGAATACACATAGGTCACCGGATAGTTCGCGTCGTCCTGCTCGAAATAGTCTATTATATATATTTCGCCCGCCTTGGGGCTGGGCTTGAAGGTGCCCGTTTTGGAATATCCCAAAAAGTCCGTCTTGCCCGTTTCCACCGTGTATTTCAAAAAGGCGTATGGAAATTCGCCGCGCGCGCCGTCGTAGGTCTGCGTGGTGTAATAGAGCGCGCCCGAATCCGCGTCGAAGGCCACGTCCTCCACTATCTCGTTTTTGAGTATGCTGGTCACCTCGCCCGTTTGAAGCTCTATGAGGTCAAGGTTGGAGCTCGGGGAACCCTCGCCCGTGACAACGTTGGTGCGCGCCACCAGCAGCCTGCCGTTGGGCGCTAGCGCGAAGCCCACGCCGGGCGCAACGCCGCTGCGCTCCGCCGTTTCTATGCTCACGCTGTATATCTCGCCCGATGCCATCTGCTGATCGGCAAAATACAGCTTGTCTCCGCTTATAGCGAGCGCGCTCTCCGCGCCGTTCTTCTCTTCCACCGAGGAGAGCCTTTCGCCCTCCGGCTGTGCGTAATCATACCTGGTGAGCTGCATATCGCCGAAGCCGGTCATTGCGTATATAACGTCCTCGCGCTGATCCCACACGAAGGAGGAGGTTATGTTTCCAAAGCCCTCCTCGCCCAGATTTTGCAGCGCGCCCGTGTCAAAATCGTACACGTATAGCACCCTGTCCGAAATGCCGTCCTCCAATATGGCGAGGTATTTGCCGCTGGGCGATACCGCCGCCTTATCCACGCCGTACAGCTCGGGGATATCCATTTTTGTCTGCTTGCCGTCCGTTATGGAGTATATCTCGTACTTTAGCACCAGCTCCGTCTCCTGCCCGGCCGAGGGTATCACCTGCCGGTAGAATATAATGTCGCCCGAGGGCGTGGTGCAGAGATATTCGCCATTTTCTATGAGCACGGGCAACGGAAATTCCTGATCGTCCGCGCCTATGACCGGCTTGCCTCCCGCCGCCATATCCGTCCGCCGCTCCAAGACCGGCCGCGCGTCCGTATCCATCTCAAAAACGTAGGCCTGCTGAGTTTCCGGAAGCCCGGAGGTGGCGTTTATTTCGTCCGCCTTTTTCTGCGCCGATTCGCCGTCCGCATAGGCGCCCGATATCAGCATAACGTCGGTTAGGCCGTCGCACATGGTGGGCGTTAGGCCGTAGCCGTCCTTCAGCTTACCCCGCTGGTATTCGGAAAAAGCGTCCAGCCCCACAAAGAAGGCACTTCGCGGCGCGACACGCTCCGGCTCCAGCGATATGCTCAGCACGGAATCGTTCGCCGCGGCCGTGGCGCGCACGTTTTCATTCAATTGAAAATACACGGCAAAATCAGCCGCGCCCGCCTCGCCCGACTTGAACATGCCATATACCACGCTGTCCGTAAATATCTCGTTTTTGCCCGCCGAATCCATATAGCTGACGTTCAGCTGCACCTTTAGCCGCGCCGGATTGGAAAGCAGCGAAATGGTGTATTCGGGCACGGAGGATATCATTGTTTCGGGCGCGCCGGAAACTCGCGAGCCCTTTATGAACGACATATTTATAACGGCCTTGGTGCCCTGCATCTCTATGCCTATTTCCTTGAGGTTCACGCCCTTGCCAAGGCCAGCGTCTCCGCCCGAGAGCTGCTGACCCACGGGTATTCCCGCTTCGCCCGCCGCGCCGCTGTCACAGCCGGCAAAAGAAAGGCAGCAAATAAACAGCAACAATATTGCCGCGCAGAGCCGGTATGCTTTTGTGCGTATACCCCTTTTCATAAGACCGTGTATCACGCCTGCAATATAGCGGCGTATTCTTTCAGCTTCTCCCTTATCTGTCCAATGTCCGCAAAGGAACATTTTCCGTTTTCATATATTATATCGCCACCCACCATAGTGAGCTTTACATCATTTTCGTTTGAAGCGTACACCACGCTCCCCACCGCGTCATAACCGGGGCTGTAGCGCACCCCGCCCGCGTCTATCATTATTATATCGGCATTTTTGCCCGCCTCTATAACGCCGCTGTCCATATTTATGGCGCGCGCGCCGTTCACCGTGGCCATGCGAATGGCCTGAGCCGCCGGGATGGCCTTGGGGTCGAGCGTGGCTCCCTTTTGCAGGAAGCTGGCCAGAGTCATTTCGCTCATTATGGAAAGCTTGTTGTTGGAGGCCGCGCTGTCCGTACCAAGCGCCACGTTCACGCCCGCGTCCAGCATGCTTTTGAGCGGAGCTATACCGCTGGCCAGCTTGAGGTTGCTTCTGGGGCAGCTTGCCACAGTAACGCCGCGCTCCGCCATTATTTTTATGTCCGTATCGTCCACCCACACGCAGTGCGCCGCTATAACGGGCACGTCTAAAAGACCCAGCTGCTCGAAAAGCTGTATGGGCGTTTTGCCGTGGGTCTTTACGCATTCCTCGTGCTCCGCCCTCGTCTCGGATACGTGCACGTGCAGCCCCACGCCAAGCTCCTTGGCCGTCTTGGCCAAGAGCGACAGCGTTTCGTTGTTCACAGTATACTGCGCGTGCGGCGCCATATAAACTATGGTTCGTCCGCAGTTGTGATACTTCTTGTGACAATCAAGCGCCTCAGACAGCTTGTCGCCCGTGATCTCGGGCGAGGGCGAAACTATTCCTCGGCAGAGCACGCCGCGCAGGCCGCTCTTTTGCGTGGCTTCGGCTATGGCGTCGATGTTGGAATACATCTCGTTGAAGCACACTATGCCCGCCGCCGCAAACTCGTACAGCGAGGCCAGCGTGCCCCAGTATACCATTTCGTCCGTCAGCTTGTCCTCCGCCGGAAATATCCTGTTAAAAAGCCAGTCCTGCAGCGCCATATCGTCCGCGTAGCCGCGCAGCAGCGTCATGGGAAGGTGCGCGTGCATATTGAAGAAGCCGGGCATCACTATATCGCCGTCCGCGTCTATCACCCGTCCGCTTTCGGGCGGTGCCGCGTCCGCGCTGCCCACATATGCTATTTTGCCGCCGGAAATATCGACGCGGGCGCCGCTCAGTACGCCGTCCTCGCCGTTCGTTATCACCGTAGCGTTTTTTATCGTTATATCATTCGCCATAAAGATACTTTCTCTGCTCGTCAGTAAGCACGTCCACCGCGCCGCCCATCGCCTTGAGCTTGCGCACCGCCACGCTGTAGTCTATTTCGTCCGGCAGGTTCATGAGGCCGTTCTTCATGCTGCCGTGGTTCTCCATTATATACTTCTGCGCCAAAAATTGCAGCGCGAAGCTCATATCCATTATCTCCGCCGGGTGTCCGTCGCCCGAGGCGAGGTTCACCAGCCTGCCGCCCGCCAGCACGTTTAGTATACGCCCGTCGCTTTGCACGTAGCCCTCCACGTTTTGGCGCATGGGCACCACGCTTTCGCTGGTTCTGGCCAGCTCCGCCACGTTCACCTCGCAATCGAAGTGACCGGCGTTCGAAAGCAGCACTCCGTCCTTCATCTTGTCGAAATGCCGTTTTGTTATAACGTCCTCGCAGCCCGTAACGGTAACGAAAACGTCGCCCAGCGCGGCCGCGTCGTCCATTGTCATAACGTCAAAGCCGTCCATCAGCGCTTCGGTGGCCTTTATGTGGTCTATCTCCGTCACTATCACGCGCGCGCCCAGAGCCGCCGCGCGCTTCGCCACGCCCTTGCCGCACCAGCCGTAGCCCGCCACCACCACGCGCTTGCCCGCCACAATGAGGTTTGTGGTGCGCATGATACCGTCCCATACGGACTGGCCCGTGCCGTAGCGGTTGTCGAACATATATTTGCACTGCGCGTCGTTCACGGGTATCATGGGTATCTTCAGCTCGCCCGCGCGCTCCATCGCCTTGAGGCGCAGCACGCCCGTGGTGGTCTCCTCGCTGGCTCCCCACACATTGGGCAGCAGCCGCGCAAATTCGGCGTGCAGCATGGCCACAACGTCTCCCCCGTCGTCCACGATCAGGTTGGGCTCCGTTTCAAGAGCGCTTCTTATGTGCTGCTCGTACTGCTCGGCCGTTTCGCCGTGTATGGCGAATACCTCGGCGCCGCCCTCAACCAACGCCGCCACAACATCGTCCTGCGTGGAAAGCGGGTTGGAGGCGCAGGCGGCGACCTGTGCGCCGCAGGCCTGCATCACCTGTATCATGTAGGCCGTCTTGGCCTCAAGGTGTATGCACACCACCATCCTAACGCCTGCAAAGGGTTTTTTAGGAGCAAACTCCTCCTCGAAGCCACGCAGCACTGGCATGTAGCGCTTTACCCACTCTATTTTCTGTTTGCCGGACGGAGCCAGCTTTATATCTCTTATATCGCTCATCTTTCGCATTCCCTTCCTTCCAGCCGCGCGGCCAGACCACATATATATTCCTTGAAATCATCCGCCAGATCGTCCCGGTCCAGCGCGAATTCACAGTTCGCCTTCAAAAAACCCAGCTTGTCGCCCACATCGAAGCGCCGCGCGTCAAACTCGTAGGCATACATCTCCTGCTCCCTTTGAAGCAGCGCCAGCGCGTCTGTAAGCTGTATCTCGCCGCCCTTGCCCTTGGGCGTTTTCTCCAGCATATCGAATATCTCGGGCGTTATAATATACCTGCCCATAATGGCTATGTTGGAGGGCGCTTCAGATTGATCCGGCTTTTCCACAAGCTGCGTCACCCTGTGCAGCTTGCCCTCCGGCTGATCGGTGGCTATTATGCCGTACTTGCTGGTTTCGCTAAGCTCCACCCGCTGCACGCCCAGCACGGTGGCCTTGCACTGCTGGTACGCGTCTATGAGCTGCTTTAGCGCGGGCAGCCCGCAGTTGTTTTTCACCACGTCGTCGCCCAGTATAACGGCGAAGGGCTCCCGCCCTATGACCTCCTTGGCCGTGAGTATGGCGTGGCCGAGGCCCAGCGCCTCCTTCTGGCGCACGTATATCATGGAGTTCACGAGGTTGGTGATATCCTCCACTATCTTTAAAAGCTCCTCCTTGCCGGAATTTTTGAGCTCAAATTCCAGCTCTACGGATTTATCGAAATGATCCTCTATGGCGCGCTTGCTGCGTCCGGTGATTATTACCACCGTCTCTATGCCGCTTTGCACGGCCTCCTCCACTATGTATTGAATGGTGGGCTTGTCCACTATGGGCAGCATCTCTTTGGGCTGCGCCTTGGTGGCGGGCAGAAAGCGCGTTCCCAACCCCGCCGCCGGTATAACAGCTTTTCTTATCTTCATTTGGCCGGCTCCTTGGTATCTATATTATGTTCGCTGTAAAACTTGTCCATTATGTCCTGCATTGCCTTCTTTGCGTGGCGCGCCATAAGCACCACCCGCTTGGGCTCCGCAAGCCCCTCCGCGCCCTCCACGTCCTCCATATATATGGGCTTGCCCGCAATTATTTTTATACGCTTCTTTGCGGGAAAAACTATGACGATGGGCAGCACGGGCACATTGTTTTTCACCGCGAAGTGAAAAGCGCCGTTTTTGAACTTTCTAAGCTCCCGGCTATAGGGCGATATCTCACCCTCCGGGTAAAAATGTATCTTTTTGGTGGTGTTGCGAAGCACGTCGCCCATCTGCACGGAAAAGCGTTCAAAGTTTTTTATATCCTCAGGCAGTGGTATACCGCGCATCACGCGCACCAGCCCGCCCACCAGAAACGCCTCAAAATTGTGCCGCAGCGCCACGAAATAGGGCGTGTTCGGGTAAAACAGATAGGTGAGCATAAACGAATCCGTATTGTGTACGTGGTTGCAGATGGTCACGGCGGCCGTCTTTTTTACGGCGCGCACGTTTTCCATACCCTCCACCGTCATTCTGTAGCGCAGCTTATAGTAAAGATAAACAAAAGGCATACCAACAAACATGGAGAAATAGTATAAAAACCTGAGTCCCCAATTCTTTGTGACATACCTGTAGTTTTCATCCAGCTTGAGCTTTATGGGCGCCCACATACGCTCTGCCGGGCCCCTGCGCTTCCGCTTGGATTTCAGCAGCCCCAGCTCTGTATTCTGCGTATCCTGCCGCTCGTCCTTATGATTTTCGGATTGCATCCTACTCTCCAATAATCTTGATCATCACGCGCTTTGTTCGGTTTCCGTCGAACTCGCCGTAAAATATCTGCTCCCATGTGCCAAAATCCAGCCGCCCGTCCGTAACGGCCACCACCACCTCGCGCCCCATTATGGTGCGCTTTAAGTGCGCGTCCGCATTGTCCTCATAGCCGTTGTGCGCGTATTGGCTGTAGGGCTTTTCGGGAGCCAGCCGCTCCAGCCATTTTTCCATATCGCCATGAAGGCCGCTTTCGTCGTCATTTATGAACACGCTGGCCGTTATGTTCATGGCATTCACGAGGCAAAGCCCCTCTTTTATGCCGCTTTTTTTGAGCGCCGAGTCAACCTGCGGCGTTATATTCACAAATTCCCGGCGACCCCTTATGTTCATATCCATAACTTCTCTGTAGCTTTTCATGGCTCCACCTCCGGCTGGCAGTTTATGACAACATTATACCATAAAACCGACCGCCCATTTCTTAAAATAATCGAACGATTTATTTACCCTGTCCGTAATACGCGTTCGCGCCGAATTTACGCTCATAGTGTTTTTTCAGCAGCGCGGGCTGAACGGTGGCCAGCGTGCCGCCCTCGCCCAGCAGGCAGTTTATGGCCATCTCGGCAACGTATTCCAGCACGGCCGCGTTGTGCACCGCCTCCATCATCGTTGCGCCCCAGGCAAACGGCCCGTGGTTTTTCACCAGCACGGCGGGCACGGAAGCCGGATCAATTCCGCGCTCCTTAAATGTTTCAATTATCACCTTGCCCGTGTTTTTCTCGTAGTCGCCCATTATTTCCTCGTCCGTCAGTTGGCGGGTGCAGGGTATCTCGCCGCAGAAATAATCCGCATGCGTGGTTCCGAGGCAGGGTATGCCGCGCCCCATCTGCGCCCATATTGTGGCGAACTTCGAATGTGTGTGCACTATTCCGCCCGCCTTATCGAAGGCTTTATACAGCTCTATGTGCGTGGGAGTATCCGAAGATGGATTCACCTTGGAGAATATGTTCTTGCCCTCCATATCCGTAACGGCTATGTCCTCCGCCGTCATATCGTCGTACTCCACGCCGCTGCCCTTTATGAGCATGTGATTTTCCTCGCGCACCATTGTGGAAACATTGCCCCACGTGAATATCACCAGCCCCAGTTTGGGCAGCTCCTTATTTGCCAGCAATACCTGCTCGCGTAATTCATTATACATAGATATATACTCTCCTCTCGCCGCAAAGACTCGCTTTGCCAGTTTTGTTGTAGCTTTCCTCGGACGGCGCTGCTCCCCGCCCCATACCTTTATAATTTCGCAAAAAAGGGGTTATCGCTAACCCCGTTTTTTTCTATGCTTCGCTGTTTGTGCCTTGCTCTATCAAACGCTCAGGGTAAGCGTCAATATGGCGTCGTGCTTCTCCGCCAGATTTATTATTTCCTCTGTGAGCTCCGTTCCCGCCTCCAGACGGAACATACCGTCATCGCTTAGCACCTCGCTCTTAACCGTTTTGCCCAGCAGGAATGTTATGGATTCCTGCTCAAGCGCGCTCCTCGCTGGCGCTTCGGCAGCTACAGGCGCCGCCTGCTCGGCAACGATGGGCGAAGCGGGCACCTCTATCTCCTCAACCGCGGGTAGCTCCTCGGCCACGAAAACCTCCTCGGCCACCGGTTCGGGAGCCGGCTCCGCTATCTGCTCGGCCGGTTTTGATACCGCGCCGTCCTCATTTATGAAGACCATCTTGCCCGCCAGCGTGGCAATGTTGGAAGCGGAAAACTCGTGCCCATCATTCAGCATTACCCTGTCCATCTCGCCCGTTTTTTCCTCGAATGTGAAATCCGAAACGGTGCCTATTATGTTACCGGAGCTTGAGAGCACCGTGGTGCCCAGTATGAAGAAGCCTTTTTCTATCTCCTCCATTATCTCCTTGGATTCGTATATATTTATGGCGTTTTCCACGGAACCGGTTATAATGTAGTCCGCGCCTATCGCCTCCACATCCGTAACGTTCATAACGCGGAAGCCGTATCCGCTGCTGCTTTTCAGTATAAGATACTTTATTTTTTTAGATTCGGTATCTATCATGAAATCCTGCGCAATGCCGTTTTCCACACCTTCCCTAATGCCGATCACTTTAAGCCCCAAAACTTCAGACGACTTTTTCATAAAAATTTCCTCCGCAACTTATTGTAATACTAAAAAACAGTCATTCTTTCAACAATTATATAACATTATTGTTTGCTTGTCATCGCATATTTTGTATTTCACCCAAATGTTTTTCATATATATAGCGATTAATGGCGTTTAGTTGCCCGTTCCCTGCATTATCACGCCGCGTATCTCGTTGTATTTGTCGTGAGATATCTGTTCGCTTGAAACGGTGCGCCCGTTTTCCAGATAATGCCGGAAAACCTCCACCTCGTAGCCCTCGCGGCTCTTGGATTTCTCGTGCTGCTCGCCCTCCGGATAATCCTCCGTATACACCACCTCGGCGTGGGGCGCTTCTATATAATCCAGCTCGCGGCTCTCTATCTCTATCTTGTTTTTGAGCGGCTGGCCGAAAATATCTATTTTGAGCACGCCCGCAGACAGCGAAGCGCCAATGTATATGGGGTAGTTTGAACGGTTTTTCATCTTGAGATCGGTATCGTCAAAATTTAGCTGCGCGTCCAGCCCCACTTTCACGTAGGCGGGCGGCCAGAGGTTCTTTTGCCGCTCCACCACCCCCATATCGGCAAGCAGCGCCGCGTTGTAAAAGGTGCTGGCAAACTGGCATACGCCGCCGCCCATCTCGCTGCCCTGCTTCTTGCCGTCCTCCTCCACGGAGGCCTCCACGTAGCCCTTCTCCGGCGTTATGCCGCCCGATATATCTATGAGCGAAATCTCCTCGCCCGGCTGCACCACCGTGCCGTTCAACGCGCCGCACATTAGCTGCATATTTAGCGCGCGGTCGGCGTCCTCGCCCGCCGTCGTTTTGTATTCGCCTATGAGCTGCGAATTTTCCTCGAGATCCTTGCGCGTGAATTGGGGCAGCAGTATTTTTGTGGAGGCGGTTATGGGCTCCTTGGAGCCGCTGTTCAGCGAAGTGGAAATATCCCTGCATAGCTGGTCTATATCCACGCCGCGCCCCTCGCTGCCATCCGTATATTTAAAGTCGCCCGTGGCTTTTTGATATTCGGCCGTCGCGTCCACCGGCGCCACCTCGCTGCCGGAAAAAGCCTGCTTTAAATTGTCGTACATGTCGTTTTCGTTTATTACGAGCGAAGACTTTAGCTCCTGCGCCTCGTGCGCTCTTTCGAAATTATCGAAGGGTGTGGCGCCCTTTTTATCGTATTCGTAGGCCTGCTTCAATATATTCGCCACGTCCGTTGTCACGCCCAGCGCCGCCGCGTCGAAAACCTTGCTCTGCCCCTCATACACCACCGTTTGGCTTATGGAATCCAGATATTGTTTTTCGTGCGCGCCCACCAGCTTTTCGGCCTCGGCAAAGCTGAGACCGCCCACCTGTATGCCGTCTATGAGCACATCACCGGCAAAAACCTGCTGCTTCGCGTCAGACTGTATGCCGCCGTACATGCCCAAAAATATGGTGCTGAAAACAAAGGCGAACACGACCAGCAGATTCATGACGAATCTTCTTCGGCCAAGCTTTTTATTCAGTTCTTTTCTGAGCTTGTTTGATACCGTATTCATCTCGTCTTATCTTTTAACGTTGTCAAAACAACCTTCATCTGTTGTTTTTCATCCGGCGTCATAACATACCCCGCGTTTAATATTTCGAACACTTTCTTTATGGCGGCGTCGTACTGCTTTGTGCGCACCATATCCTTCAGCTCGGCCATATCCGCCTTCTTGGTTTCGTGCGGATCTATCTTTATGCGAGTCGCGCGGTCATGCTGCGCATAAACGGCGGCACGCTCCTCTTCGGCTGCGCGGCGCGCTTCCTCTTCCGCTGCAAGACGAGCTTCTTCTTCGGCTATGCGGCGAGATTCCTCTTCCGCTGCAATGCGCGCCTCCTCCTCGGCTATGCGGCGTGCTTCTTCCTCCGCTGCGATACGCGCTTCTTCTTCCGCTATGCGGCGTGCTTCCTCCTCCGCTGCAATGCGCGCTTCCTCTTCGGCTATGCGGCGCGCTTCTTCCTCCGCTGCAAGTCGCGCTTCCTCCTCGGCTATGCGGCGTGCTTCCTCTTCCGCTGCGATACGCGCTTCTTCCTCGGCTATGCGGCGAGCTTCCTCTTCCGCTGCAAGTCGCGCCTCTTCCTCCGCTGCAATGCGCGCCTCTTCTTCGGCTATGCGGCGTGCTTCTTCCTCCGCTGCTAGCCGCGCTTCTTCCTCGGCTATGCGGCGAGCTTCCTCTTCCGCTTCAAGCCGCGCTTCTTCTTCGGCTATGCGGCGTTCTTCTTCCTCCGCTGCAATGCGCGCTTCCTCTTCGGCTATACGGCGCGCTTCCTCTTCCGCTGCTAGCCGCGCTTCTTCCTCGGCTATGCGGCGCGCTTCCTCTTCCTCTTCCGCTGCTAGCCGCGCTTCCTCTTCGGCTATGCGGCGCGCTTCCTCTTCCTCTTCCGCTGCAAGTCGCGCTTCTTCCTCGGCTATGCGACGCTCTTCCTCTTCCGCTGCAAGTCTCGCTTCCTCTTCGGCCTCGATATATTCCTCGGCGAACAGTTCATCCTGCGGCAGTTCTATTTCGTCGGCGGCAAAAACGGGCTCCTCCCGCTCCGTCCGCGCGTCCACTCTCCATTCATCCGGCATCACGGAATCGAACTGGAACTCGTCCAGCTCCTCCACTTCCGATCTCACGGCGTCGCGCCTCTGCGACAATCTTCCCTCTATATCTATGTCGGGACGCCATTCTTCCGCCTCGTCCTCATCCGCGTCAAAATCCAGCGGCTGCTCAAGCTCCACGGCCTCCGCGGTATCAAAACGCTTGAGCTCCTGCGGGTCCAGCTCACGAAAAGCGCTGCCCTTTTGGAGCACCGGTTCGTTGCTCTCCTCCGTATCCTCACTCACCATCCTGCGCTGCATCTCTCCCACAGTAAGAGTCTCCCCCTGCCATTTTTCAAGGTCGGACGCTTTGCGCGGTTTGCGCTCCGCCGCAACCTTCTTTACGGCCGTCTTTTTCTTTACGTGCGCCGCCTTGGAAACTGCCGCCTTGGACGAAACGCTTCCTCCCGAGGGCGGTTTCACATCCGCCGCGCCGCGCTTTTCTTCCATATAATTCATGGCAGCCACAAAAACGGCGTAAACCAGCATCAAAATAGCTATGGATAAAACCACGGCCACAACAACGGTGGTCATATTCTCTGAACGCGATATAAAAAAGTACAGCAGCAATCCCAGAACACAGCCCAAGATCACTGCAATACTACCGCCAATTCTGTACGTTCTTTTATTTTTGTTTATGAGGTTTACTATTATTACTCCCGCTGCTCCCAGAAGCAATATTATCCACATTTCCAAATTCGGTCTTCCCCCACTTTGATATTAAATAATTATAGATTATTATATATCATCTGAAGCCTCCTTGCAAATAGTCATGCTTCCTCGAGGCGGAACGTATGCTATTGCGTTTTACGACTATCAATATGACCAGAACGAGTATAAGCACAGCAAGGCCTATTATGAGCCAAAATACCAGATCGGTGTTCAGCTTGTTGTTGGCCTCGCCCGGTAATTCGGAATAAAACTGCGACCAGCCCTCGTGCACATTGGCCAGCGTGAGCTGCCCTCCCGAGTATATAACGTCCACCGTCACGGCGTTCACGCTATCCTTAACGTTGAACGCGTCGATCCCGAGATCGGTTTGCTCGTGCGAGGTAGTGGGCGCGTAATCCAGCATGAAATCCTTCTTTGCCAGCACGGAATTATCCTTGTTTTTGAGATATAGCGTGTGCGCTCCCGGCGGCACGTCCATATAGAAAATATATCCGTCGCCGTCCGTTCTGCCGCTCTGCGGGTCGGAATGCAGCTCGGTGACATAGTCCACAAGTGGTTCGCCGTTCGCGTCCACAAAGTTGAAGCCCACGCTTAAAAGCCCAGCGTTCTGCGCGGCAGTAGGCTCTGCCGAGGGCGCGGTTGTAACTCCCGCCGCCGGTGGCGTTGGGCCTTGCGGCGGAACGGATGGCACCGCCGAAGCTATCACGGGTGTTTTCTTGGGCTCGGGCGATTCGCTGGGCGAAGGCTTTGCCGAGGCCGAAGCGGTGGGTCTCGCGCTGGCCGAAGCCGTGGGCCTTGCGCTGCTTGAGACCGTGGGGCGCGACGTTGGCTCCGCTGTGGGCCTTGCCGTGGGTACGGGCGCCGGTGTGGGCTCGTCCGTGGGTGCGGGCGTAACCGTTGCGGTTGGTGTGGGTGTGGGAACGGGCGCGGATTTTGCCAGCACCACCGTTACCCTCGCCGTTTTATTGCCCACCGAAAATTCTCCCGCGTATGATTCGTAGCCGCCTTTGGCTACCGATATCTCATAGCTGCCGGGCAGCAGATCGGCCACTGCCGCGCTCCCCGAAGCGTCCGTTACCACCTTGTTGCCGGGTATGGATATATTAACGCCACCAAGCGGCGCGCCGTCCGTATCCTTCACGGTAAAAAGCGCGGCGAAACGCTTTCTTTCCATGCTCACATTCACCACCGTGAGCTTTTCATCCGCCGTAAAGCTGCCGAAAACATCCACGCACTGCTCCTGCGCAACCACATAGCTGTGCGCGCCCGCCGTCACCCAGGTGGCCGCCTTGCCCTTGCCGTCCGTGAAAACATTGCGTACGCCCGCAATGGCCACTTCCGCGCCCGAGACGGCTTTGCCCGCATCATTCGTAACGGTGAACTCCACGCGCAGACTGCCCGGCATATCCACGCTCTGCTGAGTATCGCCCGCCACGGTCACATTGCCCACCATGCGCTCCAGTCCTCGGCGGAACACGCTGTAATCGTAAGCGCCGTCCTTCACCCAAAATACCGCCTTACCCGCAGCATCCGTCGCTATGCTCTGGCCGGCAACCGATACCTGCGCGCCGTCTATGCCCATGCTTCCGTCCGACACGGTGAATGTGAGGCAGGACAGCTTCGCCATTTTCACGGCGGGCAGGCTGATGTTCGCGCCCGAAACGGTGAACCTGCCGGTGGCCGTTTCGAAGGAATTTTTCACTATTTCATAATTATACGTACCGTTGGCCAGCTTCACTGTAGCCGCGCCGTTGGCGTTCGTTATCGCCCGACTTTGAGAATCTATGTTCACCGAAGCGCCCTCAAGCGGCGCGCCGTTTGCATCCTCCACAAAAAACTGCACGGAAAAGCCCGCCTCGCTTGGCGCGTATCCGTATACCCTAAAATATTCCTCCGAACCCTGCTCTAAAGCGAAGGATTCGCCGTCCACCGTGACCTCGCGCGAATATGTTTCGTTCATATCACCGCCCGCCGCCATGGCCGCCCCGCCGTATATCACCAGCACGGCTATCAATATTATGGATATCACCAGTTTTTTCATATAATATACTACCTCAACAAGCTATATAAATACGCGGACAATAAATCCGCAGCGCACCGCAGGCTTTTTTAGCGAACGTTTCACAAAACGCCGCCGCACACGCCAAACAAAGCAGCGCGCAAACAAGCCACAGACGCTTAAAAATACCGCAATCAAACCGTCGCTTTTTCGCGGCCTTCCGCATATTCGCCAAAGCGAACACGCCAAAAAACCACATAGCCGCACATAGGGCGCTTGCCGCGCTAAATCTGTGCCGCCAAACGAAGCTTTGCATCCGGCAAAACCTATTCATATCATTACAGGAAAAACTGTGAATGCTCCACTTTCAATACACACCATCCCTGTCTGAATATAATAACGCTTTCCCGATGTATTTTCAAGCACGTTTTTGCAGCGCGGACTTTGCGCTTTGGTTGATTCCCATTATATGGGGTCATATTGTAGCAATATTTTTTTGATACACCAAATATGGTGCAAATGTATGAATATTAATTTTTCCCATGTTTTTATTTTTTTGGATTTTTCCCTCTTACGCGGGATTCGCTTGTGCTTCTATTTTATCGTTTTCTAAACGATGAAAGCTTTACATATGTGGATTTGCGCCTGCTTTGTACCGCTCTTCCCGCTGCGCGGGGGCGCTTATACTCCTATTTCATCGTTTTCTAAACGATGAAACCTTTTCGTATGTGGATTTGCGCCTGCGTTGTACCGCTCTTCCCGCTGCGCGGGGGCGCTTATTCTTCTATTTTATCGTTTTTCTAAACGATGAAAGCTTTACTTTGTTGGATTTGCGCCTGCGGCGGGCGATGTCCGCGCGGAGGCGCGGGTATAGGGTTGGTCGCGGGCGGGAAAGATGGGTTCCGACGGAAAACGCGGCGTAAACTTCGTTTGTGTTAGGCTGTTTGTAGAGCAGCGCCGCTCCCTAGCTCCGCTGGTATGGTTTGTGGTAAGCCGTTGTCGCGTTTGCTGCGCTAAAGTTTCCTTACGAAACCCATCTTCCCCACCCGCTTAGAGTATGGGGGTAGGATGGTTTGTGGTTTGCTATTGTTTGAGCAACAACCCAAAAGAAAAGCCACCCACAAACCAAACGAGTCGCCAAGCACAAACAACAAAGCAAAGCGCGCCACAAGCGAAGCGAGTGGCAACCCCAGCTCCCCCCAAACCAAGCGAACCGCCAAGCACAAACAACAAGGCAAAGCACGCCACAAGCGAAGCGAGTGGCATCCTAGGCAACACTCAAACCAAACGAATAGCAACAATCAAAGAAGAGAGCACCCCACAAACAATAAACAACCACAAACCAAACGAACAGCTGACCACAACCCCCACCGCTATCCTCCCTCTACCCCCTAACCCCCACATCCGGCTAACGTACGCA
>CAYXFB010000022.1:23120-37155 GCA_964464145.1 uncultured Christensenella sp. | reverse complement strand
ATAATATCAAAACCATCCCCCTATGTCAACACCTTTTTACTTCTTTTTTATCTAAATATTTCCCAATGTCTTAAAGCTTATTTCAAACGGCTTCATATGGTGGTTTTCGCTTAACCTTACACTATATATACACACCGTTTAGTACATCAAAAAGCCCTCGCGTAGTGATCCTTAACTGCGGCAGTACGGGCAGCGAAATAAAGGACAGCGCGGCAAACGGATTTATGTCCTCAGGAACGCCCAATTCCCTCGCCTCCGCTAACAGCTTTTTCAATATAGGCGTGATCTCGGCGTTGCGCATTTCCGTCATTATACCCATGACGGGCAGCGGCAGCGTGCTCGCCCTCCCGCCGCGCACCACGGTGTAGCCGCCCTGCGCGCGCTTTATCTCCTCCAGCGCAAGCAGTATGGCCTCGTCGCTGTCTCCCACGATCACTATGTTATGCGAATCGTGCGACATGCTTGTGCCTATCGCGCCTCCCGAAATGTTGAAACCCACCGCAGGCGCTACGCCCACATGCCCGCTTCCCCTGTGTCGCTCTATGGCGACCACCTTGTTTATATGGCCGTTCGGCGCGAAGTTTCCATTATATATTGGAACGTCCCTGCGCAGGTGGCCGGTTATTATCTGCCCGGGCACCATCTCTATAACGCTGGCCTCACCCTTCACCTCAAGCGCTATGTCCTCCGCCGTAAGCTTGGGCACACGCACGGTGTTCAGCAGCTCCGGCGGACATTTTTCGGCCGTGCCCGCAAAGGGAATCACGCGCCGGCCGCCTCTATATACCGAATTGACGCTCACGCCATTAAGCTCGTCCAGCACCACAAGATCGGCGCGATAACCGGGAGCTACAGCGCCCAGCTCGGCAAGGCCATAGCAGCGCGCCGTGTTTATGGTCGCCATCTTTATTGCCTTTACGGGCGGGATACCCAGCGCAATGCTCCGGCGCACGTTATAGTCTATGTGCCCCTCGATCTCAATGTCGTCTATATGCTTATCGTCCGTGCAAAAGCTGAAAAACTCGGTACACAGACCTTCTTTTACTATCCCGCCAACTATGGCGTCCAGATTCCTTTCGCCCGAACCCTCGCGAATGAGCACCTGCATTCCCAACGCAAGCTGCTCTTTGACATATTCAAACTCCACTCCCTCGTGATCTGTTCGTATACCCGCCAGCGCGTATGCGCAGAGCTGCTTTCGCGAAAGCCCGGGCGCGTGGCCGTCTATGGGTCTGCCCGCGAAAAGAGCCAGCTTTTCAAGCATATCGCTTCGCGCGTTTATCACCGAAGGATAATCCATCACCTCCGCCAGCCCCAGCACGCGCGGGTTTGCCAGGTAGGCCGCCATGTCCTCCGCCGCAAATGTGCAGCCGTTTTCCTCGCCAGCGGCAGCCGGAACGCAGGAGGGCAGCATTATATGCACGCTGTCATCCGTTTGCTTCAGTATATAGTCTATGCCCGCGCCGCCGCAAACGTTGGCCACCTCGTGCGGGTCGGCTATGAAGGTGGTGGTGCCGCGCAGCATGGCCGCGTTGACCAGCTCAGCCGGCGCGGCCAGCGTGGATTCCAGATGCAGATGCGCGTCTATGAAACCGGGGCAGATATATTTACCCGTCATATCAAGCTCCGTCTCGCCCGAATATTCGCCCACGCCCACTATGTATCCATCCTCGACCGCAATGTCCGCCGCCGTTATTTGCTCTGTAAAAACATTCACTATATAAGCGTTTTTCAGCACCAGCGCAGCTTTTCGCTTGCCCAGCGCAGCAGCCACCGCGCTTTTATATCTCAAAATATCCATATAATCTCCCTGAAAACTTTCCTATATAATAAACAAACCGTCCGTTTAACGCAACCTCCTTTTTCCATGTTGACAAATATACCCGTCCAAATTACCATTGAAGCAAACGCTTAGGTTTGGAGGCAAACAATGATATTACCCGATAATTTTAAAGATATATTGCAAAACAAAACGGTGCTGCTCACGGGCGGCGGCGGGGGTATAGGCTTTGAAACGGCAAAGCACCTCGCCCAAATGGGAGCCCGCGTAATAATCGCCGAAATAGACCCGGCTGCGGGCGAACGCGCGGAGCAAAGCATAAACGAGCTCTTTCCCTCGTCTGCGGAGTATTACAATATAGATCTTGCGGATGAAACCGCCATTCGCGAAATGTACCGCCACATAATTGCCAAACACGGCAAAATCGATGTGTTGATAAACAACGCGACCTACGTGAGCGTGGAAAGCGTGGAGCGCTCCAGTCTAAAAGCGTGGGACTTAAGCTATGCCGTAAATCTGCGCGCGCCTTTGCTTTTGAGCCAGCTATGCCTGCCCGATATGCTCAAAGCGGGCAGCGGGGCGCTCATATTCGTTTCCTCCTCGGGTGCCGCGCCCTATCTCGGCGCATACGAGGTTTTCAAAACGGCGCAGGTGGAGCTCGCCAACACACTCACCTGCGAGCTGGAAGGCAGCGGAGTGAACGCCTTCACAATAGGCCCGGGGCTGGTGAAAACAAAGACGGCCGAGGGCAGCATAACCATAGTTGCCCAAAAGATGGGTATATCCGTGCAAGAGTTTTACGAAATGACCGACAGCGCGCTGATAAGCGCAGAGCAGGCCGGTCTGGGCTTCGCGCTGGCGGCGGCGCACCCGCAGCGCTACAACGGTCAGGAGACCGCTTCGGTGCAGGTGCTTTCAGATTTTGATCTGATGGAAACCCGGCAGGAAGCTTCGGCCGCGCATTTCAATAAGGAATTACTCGCCAAGATACGGCAAACATTTTCTCAGCAATATGAGGGCTGGCAAAGCATGGTTGTTTTCAAGCGTCAGTGGGTGCTGCGCGATTTCAAGAAATGCATGGGCATTTCGGCGGACACCGCCAACGACAAGCTGCGCGACATGGCCACGGGCACAATAGACCCCTGCGCAGAAAAACAATTCTTCGATAAGCTCAAATTATATTGGGAGCACCAGCTGCAGCTTTTGTCCGGTTACGAGAAAGACCCCAAAGCGCTCGCCGAAAACTCCGCCTTCCTCAAGGAATGGATATGCGATATAGAAAAACTCTTCTCATAACAAACAAAAAACCACGCCCGGTTTAAAACGTCGGGCGCGGCTTCATTTTATCCGATCAGTCCGCGTAATTGTCGAAATAGCCCTGCACCAACACAACTGGCGTGCCCTTGTCTCCGCTGCCCGAGGTCAGGTCGCACAGCGAACCTATAAGGTCGGTAAGGCGGCGGGGCGTGGTTCCCTGCGACTCCATAGAGCCAATGAGATCCTCGTTCTTTTCCTTTATATAGTCTGTTATGGCGGCGCGCAGCTTCTCACCGCTCAGATCGGCGAACTGGTTGTCCGCCAGATATTTGAGCTTGAGCTCGTTGGGCGTGCCCTCAAGGCCTATCGTGTATGCGGGCGAAACCACCGGATCGGCAAGCTCCCAAATCTTCCCCACCGGATCTTTGAAAGCGCCGTCACCGTATACCATGACCTCTATATTTTTGCCGGTGCGCTCCTTTAAAAGAGATTGCACCTTATCTACCACCTTGTCGCCATCCTGCGGGAAAAGCTTTACCCTGTCCTCCGTGCTCTTGTTTGAGCCCAGCAGACCGTAGCTGCTGTTGTAGCCGCTGCCGTTTATGCCGCTTTTCATTATATCATCCATGCCGCACACGGTTTTCGCGCCCGCATTTTTAAGTATGCGCTTTGTGCGCTCTCTCGTGTGTATGTCGCAGCAAAGCACGCTGTCCGTATAGGTGAGTATGGCGCGCGGATCGTTGGCGAAAACTATCTCCACCTCCGCGTCCTCCTCGCGAATAACGGAAGCATAATAATCCACATAATCCATGCCCGTAAAGGGATGTAGATTCACGCCAAAAAGCTTCCTGTAGCGCTCCAGCGAAAGCACGTCCGTCCACGGGTTCACACCCATCTCGTCCAGCTGATCGAGGGATACCAGATGGTTACCCACCTCGTCCGACGGGTAGCTCAGCATCAGCGTTATTTTTCTTGCGCCACGCGCGATACCGCGCAAACAGATCGCAAAACGGTTGCGGCTCAGTATGGGGAATATCACACCTATGTTCGCATCGCCAAACTTTGCTTTAACATCCGCCGCTATATCGTCCACGCTTGCGTAGTTTCCCTGCGCGCGCGCAACAACGGCTTCCGTTATGGCCACCACGTCACGGTTTTTCAGCTCAAATCCGTCCTCGTAAGCCGCCGCCATAACGCTGTCCACAACGATTGTCGCAATATCGTCGCCCTCGCGGATTATAGGAGTCCTGATACCTCTGGATATGGTTCCTACGCATCTTGACATAATAATTACCTCGTAAATTTTTTTGGCAGGCATATTTATACGCCGTACGCCTTGTGTATTATATCAAACGAGCGGGCATACAACAACATTTTTTTGTAAAATATA
Source organism: uncultured Christensenella sp. (assembly GCA_964464145.1). Lineage (GTDB taxonomy): Bacteria > Bacillota > Clostridia > Christensenellales > Christensenellaceae > UBA5399. Next base: position 32,728 of record CAYXFB010000022.1, on the reverse strand, counting down.
AGTTGCGGCACAGGCCGCCCTTCCCGCCCGCTTTATGCAATTTATATAAACATAACAAAAAAGATTGTATTACCGCAGCTGTCACGGAGAACTGCCCCTTGTATTTTATCAGAGCCTAAAAAAACTGTTGCATCCAATATAGATACAACAGTTTTTTTGCATTATACCAATTCCATTTAAAAAGTGCTTACACTTTTTATAGCACGAAGTGCGTTTGGAATGACAGACGCGTTCTGCGCTGATCTTGCGCAGAACATGCCACGCCGTAGGCGCGGCGCTTCCAAATTAAAACAGATGTTTTAATTTGGAATTAGTATTAGATCATAGACTGAGTTTTACCGTGTTAGCGCCTTGGCATCCGCGCTCGCGCCGCGTATGGACGCTCCCGAGATTCGAACCACGGGCACTACCTTGAAATAGTTCTTGGTGCCCGGTTTTAGCCCCGTGAACGTATAGCTTGTCTTGTCCTTTATTGTGGTCACAAGCTTGAATTTGCCGCCCACCTTTTGGTATAGGCGGTAGTAGTTTGCGCCGTTAGAGCCATCCCAGCGCATCGTTACGCTGGTGCTGGTCTTTTTGGCATACTTGAAGTTTGTGGGCGCCTTCGGCCTTGCGGCCGTTGTGAGCTTCGCCGATTTTTCGCCCTCAACACCGCCTACCACAGCCGAAACCTGATAGGAATTTTTCGCGCCCGCCTTTAGGCCGGTGGAAATATAGGAGGCTTTTTCCGCTTTGGCAACCTGCTTGCCGTCCTTATAGACCACATACTCCTGCGCGCCGTCAACGACGTCCCACATAAGCGTATATGTATCTGTTATGCCTACGCTCGGATGCGACGCCCGAAGGTTTTTGACCTGCGGCACAGGCACATCAGTGCCCACGATCAGCCCGGTCAGCGCGTCGAAATATATCTGATGCCCCACGCTGTTCGGGTGGAAATCCAGATCCACGGTGAGCCCTTGTATCTTAGAGTTTACAGGCCTTGCCTGCGAAGCCTCAAACGGCGTATATATATCCACAACCTTGTCTGCGCCGCCTATCTGCGCTGCCAGCAGGGTGTTTAGCTCTGCCACGCCCTTTGCCATCATGCCGCCAATGTCGTACTGCTTACCCATAAAGGATATATTTAGCCCCATATAGGGATTGTACTGATTTGTAACGAATATCTTCACCGCCGGGTTTTTGCTGCGTATATACGCAACGGAAGCGTTTATGTTTTGCACGACCCCGGCAAACGCCGCCTGAAACAGCGGAGCCTGCGCTTCGTAGCCCGCTTCTATCACGGCCATCGCCGCCATGAATGCCGCCGGATCATTCTTTTGCAGCAGCTCCGGAACCTGTGCCGCCGTTATGGGCTTCCCCACGCCGGAAGCGTTATACGCCTTGGCTATAAGCTCATAGAATACTGCCATAACGTCATTGCCGCCAATTGTGATAGTCACATAATCGGCGTTTTCAAGCGCCACGTCCTGTGCGCCGCTTATCAAATATGCCGCGAGAGCTTCTGAGGTTATGCCGTTCGCAGAGAGATTTGCCGCCGCTATGCCATCCTTCGCGCCCAGCTTGGCAACAAAGCCATCGCTTGGAGAATCCAAGCCGTAGCCGAACGGTATGCTGTCGCCAAAGGCCAGATAGTTCGCGTTCGCCTGCAGAGTTGTCTGCGGGTCTATACTGCCGTTGGGATAGGGCGGAAGATTTAGCTGCGGCACAACGTATCCCGCGTCAAAAAGCGGGCAGTCCGCCGCGTGGAAGTTCGCCGAAAGCTCCGCTCCCAAAGCCTGTTCCAATACTTGCGGATATCCGCATACACATTCTGTCTGCGCCGCCGCGTCGATTGGCGGCTCCGCCGCCTCTGCGGGCTGCTCCTGCGCCGCCACCTCTTCCAATATTGCCTCTCCCGTGTCCGGCGCTGCCGCAAATGCCGCCGTGGGCAAAAGCGTAAGCGCGAAAACGATAGCCAATAGGAATACCGATACTTTTCTGATTTGTCTCATTCTTGTTCTCCTCTTTTCCTTTTATTTTTTATATTTCTCACAATTTAAACTGCGCAGACTTTGTGCGCAGTCAGAAAAATGATTTTTTCATTTTTCTGTTGTGAAAATCTATTTATGTACAACGCGCGACAAACGTTATAAAATACGCGGGTGGGTATTTTATAACGAAGCCTCTATCCACCCAGCGTTTGCGCCTTGGCATCGGCGCTCACTCCACGCAGTGAAGCCCCATTCACCCGAACTACGGGTACTATTTTAAAATAGTTCTTGCTATTTGGTGCCAGCCCTGTGAATGTATACTCCGTTTGCCCCTTAACAGTTTCTATGTGCTTAAACTTGCCGTCTATTTTGCGATACAGGCGGTAATAGTTTACGCCCGCCGCCGCGTTCCACTGTACGCGCACGCTGCGCACCGTCTTTTTGTTGTACTTAAAACCTTCGGGTGCGCTGGGGCGGGTGGCGGTGACCAGCATATCGGAGCGCACGCCCTCCTCGCCGTTTACTACCGAGGTAACGGTGTAGCTGTACTTCTTGGCCGTCTCAAGGCCTGTCATCAGCCTTTTTGTATCGGTTGTGCGCGCTACCTCTACGCCCTCGCCGCTGCGTATTATATACTCCTCCGCGTTCTCAAAAGCGTCCCATACCAGCGTGAGCCTGTCCGTCACGCTGTAGCCGGGGTGAACTGCCCTTAGATTTTGCACCTTGGGAAGCCACTTGGCGTACAGCGTTGTGTTCTCGTATACCGCTTTACTAAAATCGTATTTGGCCGTGTATTTATCATCCGTAAACCAGCCCTCAAAAACGTAGCTCTGCCGTGTGGGAGGTTCAGGCTCTAACAGCTTGCCTCCGCGAGCCAACGGCACCGTTTTGTCCTCCGTTGTGCCATCCATATATTTAAATCGCACTTCGTAGGTAATTGGCGGTGGTGGAGTCGGGTTGTATTCGGTCATCGTTGCCACGCCGCCGCCGTCATCTGTTGCCACACTGCCCGTGTAGGTTTTGCCGCCAGCCATCAGGCTTATCTTCCGCGCGGCTCCGTTGCTGTCCGTAAACCAAAAGTACAGCTTGCTATTGCCGTCCGCCATTACGCCGTTTATATAATAATCCGTTGCGTTTCGCCTGGTGAGGTTCATTTCGCCTATGCTGCCGCCCATGCCGCCGCCTATGCCCGCACCGTTTGTGCTGGTAGCCGAAACAAAACCACCGGTAATTGTTACCATGCCGCCGTCGCCAGCGCTGTGTGCACCATCCACACCTGCGCCGCCGCCTATGCCCGCGCCGTTTGTGCTGGTGGCGGTAACGTTGCCGCCCGTTATTAATAATGTATCGCCATTGCCTTTGCCAAATCCGCTGCCGCCGCCTATGCCCGCACCATTTTGGCTAATAGCGCGCACCGTGCCGTTACTTATTGTTACCTTTGCGCCTATGCCGCAAAAACCACCCCAGCTGCCGCCGCCGCCTATACCCGCGCTGTCTATGCTCTTTGCGGTGACATCGCCGCCGCTTATTGTCACCGTGCCGCCCGCTCCGGCATTAGATGGATTACCTGAACCGCCGCCTATGCCCGCTCCGACTGTGCTTGTAGCTTCAATTGTGCCGCTGTGCACAATTACTTTGCCGCAGGTCCCACCCATTACACCAGCTGAACCACCGTTGCCGCCTATGCCCGCGCCAAATTCACTTTTTGCTATAAGCTTATCGCCGGGTCCGTTCTTCGCGCGTATGTTTACGATGTTCAATATAGCGCTGCCGTAGGGGTCTTCCTCCTCCACCTGAAGCCCCGCGCCGTATCCGTAGGTCGCGTCCAACGTGTTTGTGCCGCTAAGCCGTATATCCACATTGCCGCCGCCGGATATACTCAAGGGCGATACATCCGAGCTTGGCTTTATGTTCACGCCTTGCAGCTCTATATACAGCAAGTTTGTACCGCTTCCCGCGCCGTTTATGCTTATGGTTTTTGTGGTGGGCGTTCCGGGATCGCTCTGCATTATTACAACGGGATTATCGGCGGAGTTATCGCCAATGGGTGTAGCGTTACCAGACCCTACCAGGGTAAAACGCCAGCCCCCGCTGTAATCGAAGGATATAGATGTCCTGCTTATATCAAGCGGCGCTATTGCGGGCTGCGCGGCCGGCTCTTGCGCTTCCACCGCCTGCACCTCCGTTATCTCAGGCTCCGGCTCCGCTTGGGGCAGCGCCTCCGTCTCCTGCGGTATATCCTCCTCCGCCTCCTGCGGCACTTCCAACTGTATATCCGTAGGTGCCTCCTGCAACGTTTCCTCCGGCGCTTCATGCGCCAGCGCCATTGCCGGCGCGAGCGAGAACGTCATAAATATAACCAATACTACTGCCAATAATTTTCTCGTGTTTTTCATTGGTTTGCTCTCCTTTTGTCCGTATAAAGATCAGAAATGCTTTTTATACCAATTCCATTTAAAAAGTGCTTACACTTTTTTTAGCGCGAAGCGCGTTTGGAATGGCATAAGACGCGTTCTGCGCTGCTACAGCGCAGAGCATGCCACGCCGTATGCGCGGCGCTTCCAAATTAAAACAGATATTTTAATCTGGAATTAGTATTACAATCGGGTACTATAATTATAATTATATTTTTCGCGCCTGTAAATCGTCCGAATTTTCAAAAAACGGACGACAAGCAAAAACAAAAAGGGCGTGTTAATCGCATTTTTATTGTTTAAATATTAAATGTGTACATTTTTACCCAATCCACCTATCTTGTTTTTCACTTAGTCGTATATCAGCCTTATATTATGCGTTTTCAATCTTTGCAGGCACAATAGCTATCTCCAAATATGTCGCCTCTCACTATATAGCAATCGTCATACTTTCCTTCATTTGCCACCAGATAATCTCCCTTGCTGCCAAAGAAGTATTTATCCGTATCCCAATATGAAAAAACCTTTGTATCTTTTTCCAATATTCTTGCGCGCACCAGCTTGGTGCCTTTGGGTACGCACTTTTTGGCAAAGGGCACCACCTCGCGCCTTTCGCCCGTAACGCGATCCAGCAATATTGGCTGGTATTCCGTTTGCTGCCGATATGGCTCGTCTGTGGCGTTATATGCCACTTCAAAACGGCTGCGCATAATGGGGTATACCTCTCCCAATATACCTATCATCAAATATATATTCTCTTTTGTGACCGTATCAATATCTCCCTCCAGCGTACGTATTGTGATTTTTGTGCCATCGGGAAAAATATCTGTGCTGGCCGCATACCCTACAGGCGTGGGCAGTTTTTTGTATAGTGGCATGGCCGCAAAATCTATGTTGTTATTATCCGCATATATGAGGTCGTAATTGTCTAAATAATCGCTTATACGCAATTTTAGGTATGCTACGGGCAGGCTGTCCTGTTCATTTTTTTGCAGCTTTGAAGCAAGGCTGTCAGGCAACTCGTTTATAGAGGAAAAGCTTAAAAAACCGCCCGCTTTTTCTGTGTTGCCGCCGCCGCTGCCCACGTCACGGCACAAAAAGGCTGCGATTTCGCTTGCCATTATTTCCCTCACACTGCTGCGTATAGACAGCTTTATTCCGCTTTGCAGTTCGCAGTATACCACGCAGCAATCCAGCCCCGCCACCTGCTTTGCAATATCGCTGGCAAACCCAAGCAAATTGGCATCGCAAGGCACAGCGCGAAACAGCCCTATGTTTTGCTTTATCTCGTAGTTCTTTAAAATACTGCCCACTATATCAAGCTCTTCCAAGGTTATGGCCGAGTTTTTGAGCTTACGTATCATACCCGCATCACTGGGCAACTCCGCCAAATCTCTATCCAGCGGATGGCGCAGTTCCGAAAGCCCGTTTGTATCTGTATACAGCCCATAAAACAGAGCGTTTTGCAAACGCAAATCCATATCGTAGCCTTCTTTGCGCAGCATATCCCAAACCAATGTGGCGCAGCTTCCCAAATGCGGGCGTATTACCACGCTCTCGCCCTCCTCTATCTCCGGGCGATGATGGTCTATTACCGCTACCTTCGCATTTTCAGGCAAATCAAAATTTTGCACATTGCCTGCGCCACGCTGGCAATCCACCGTTATAAGCAAATCTGTTTCGGGTGGCAGCTCTGCCACATGTTCTATTTCTATTTTGAACATTTCCACCAGAAGCAGCAGGCTGGGTTTGGTAATTTTTTGCGGTCCGCCAAATACCAGTTTTGCCTGCGCGCCCAAAGAATGCAGAAAACACTGCAGAGCGTACCCCGAGCAAATGGTATCTGCATCGGGAATATTGTGACATTGTATTGCAATATTTTTAAATTCAGCAAGTTCTTTTAATATCATTGTGTTTAGCCAGCCTTGTAATATTTTATTTCTTCGGGAGTCAGCGTCTTTCCGGCAAGCTGCTCCTTTGCCATGTCCATAAGTTCTTTGGTCGTATATAACATAACGCTGCGCAAACTGCCCTCTCCATCGTTTAGCACCAGCGTTTGGTCGTTTATCTTTCCGCAATATCGCGGCAGATTTGCCTTTGTTTCCAGCGTGCTGCCATCCAGCAAAAACGTGTACCGCTGCTGCGCCGCGGAAACATAACCCGCCGTTATATAATCGCCCAGCATTCCCACCTCTGCCATGTATCCTGTTTCGGCAAAGGAGCGTACAAAGCTTCCGTCCATTTTGTAGGCCGCCGCATCTGCGTATACAGGCGAAATAAACACATAGCCTCCGCAGAAATATGCTTCGGCGCCGCCGCGCGCCTCAAACGAAAACAGCTCTTTAAGCGTGCCGTTTTCCACACCAAAAACCGTTCCTCCGCCACCGTTTGATGTGGCAAAGGCATAAGCGTTTTCTCCTGTTTTTCCCGCGCCGGCAAGCTCGCCCGCGCCCAAATCCTGCTGCTGCCAAAACACGTGCCCATCCCTAACTGTAAGCAAGCCATTTTCTATGGGCAAAGCTGCGTCCGCCGCTTTATCCGCCTTCACTTGATACACCGCTTTGCCTGTGGTTGTATTGTATAACGTAGCAGTACCACTTTCGTCTAATACGCTTACACCAAAGCCTGTATATATAACGGATTTTGCGCCTGCTTTACCCTTTGCCTCCAGCAGCAAAGCACCGTCCACCCCGGAATATAACCTGAGCGCGTTCTTATAAATCACTATTATATTGCCACTTTCAGCGTCGTATTCTGTGTTTGTAACGCTAAGCGGATCGGGAAAATCTGTTTGTGCAACCACCGCCCCGTTCATATCGCAAAGCCGCATGCCTTTGTGAGAGTAGAATGCAGCGCGGTTTTGATGCGCGGTTATCTTCGCTTCCGAAAATTCGTATTCGGTATCGTAAGACAAAACTGCGCTGCCCGAAGAATGCGCGTTTTCCAAAATGCGCATTACCTTGGAATCATAGCTGCCCGTAAGCGCGTACCGACTGCCCATATCCGAAAAATTACACGTATAGCCAGATTGATATGTTTTTGCGCCGTTGCCTGTGAAGCTGTATGCCCCGCCGCTCTCACACATCATATATACGTCGCCGCTTTTATTGAAGCTCTCTACCCGCCCGCCCGCGGAAGCCTTATGCGAAAGCTCCCCTGTTTGAGGGTCTAGCAGCATTATTTGCTGATCGAACGCCACATACATCCCATCCTGCTGAGCTATGGGCAAAAAGCGCGAAGATTCCGAACTGTATTCCGCTATTTTTTCGTTTGTTAACGTATTTACAACAAACAAACCGGATACATACGGCTCTTTTTCTACAGCCGAGTACACCAGCGTATCTGAATAAAAGCCACCCGCAAAGTAAATGGCGTTACTTGCCGCGTATACATTTGTCTCTGCTCCCGTTGCGGTGTCGAATAAATATAAAGATCCGTCCGCAAAGCTTACCGCCAACTTGCTGCCCGTTTCGTTTAGCGCAAACAGCGTATCGTGTGGGTTCAAGAAGCTGTCTTCTACAGGTACGCGCATGGTTTTTCCACTAAAATCCAAAGTGCCCAGCTCTTTACCCTCCGAAGAATAAAGCGTTGCCACACTATTGCCCTCATACACAGCGACTATGGTTTTTTTATTTGCAGATACCGCAATGGCAGTCGCTTCCCCTCCCTGCCACAAAACTTTGTTTTGCGCTATATCATAACATTCCAAACCTTTTTCACCCGAATACACAAGCACAGAATCGGTTAAAAATTCTACATCCGCAAGCACAGACTGCACCGTTGCGCGCTTGTTGACAATCGTTCCGCTTTGCGTATCGAAAATTGCCACCTCAAACGGATAAAGCGCCGCTGCGTACCTTTCATCGGGCGAAAGAACCACCTTGCTTGGCGCGGCAGGCAGTGTTATAGCTTTATGCGGTTTAAATCCGCCGGAGACATCGTATACGCCCAGCGCGTCCGACAGCGCTTTTTCAGCCGCCATCACCATGGGGCGCTCCGGCTTTTCCAAATCGGCCGGCAACGCATTTATTGCCAAAAGCTGCGCAGTATCAGGATCGCCATCTTTTAGCGCACCCGTAGCATACTCTGCAAGCACATAGCTCTGGTTTTGAAGCTTTAGCTGCATTTGCTTGTTTATTTGTATGTATTGATATGTAGAAAAACCACCAAAAGCCAACGCAAAAGCAAGTACGGCAGCGGCGCTCACCGCTATGCGTTGAACCTTTCTGCGTCTGTGTCTTTGCTTGAGGTCGTCAAAAGCGCATCCCAATACGGGAGCCAAAAGCCGCAGTTTTTCCTCTTTTAGAAGTTTTAGGCTGCCCGCCCATGTTTCGGCGCGAATATCCGCGGCCAGCGGCTCCACAAATATTATTTCATCGCCCACCTTCCGCTCCCTTAACCCGGGCGGAAAAGATTCGTCCGGCTCGCCCTCTATAAGCAACGTTACTATCCTATCTTTTCCGTGCAACTCTCCAAACCGCTCTACCTCGCGCATTACCCACTGAGATTGGCAGGTGCGCCGCGAACATATGAGCAGCAGGTAGGAAGAATTTTCCAAAGCGTCGTTTATGCTGTCAGAAAGGTTGGAAGACGTGGGAAGCTCTTCTCTGTCCCTAAAAACGCGCGTGAGTTTCTTTTTACCTATTTTTTTTGCAAGCGATGCAGGAATACGGTATGTTTCCAGCATCTTGTGAAGTTTTTCCGCTACCAAACCATCAAGTTCACCATGCCGATAGCTTATAAACGCATCATATTTCATTTTGCTTTTCCTCACTTCCGTCGCTTTATTCTAAAATGCCGTACAGTTACACCAGCCGCTACTGCTCCCGTTGCTGTTGCGCCCGCAACAATTGGCAAAGCAGCATTTATTGGCTGGTCTTTCTGACTGCCGTTTTCATTGGATTCTTTCATGTTTTCCTTATTTGCGCCTTCGGCCGCTTCTTCAAGCTGCTCTGCGTTTGCGCCCTCCTCAATGTCACTCGCGATCTCATCGATGCCAGTATCCGCTCCTGCGTCCGCAATGTTTTTCACCGAATCGGAGGATGGGGTGGGCACGGCAGATGCGGCTGCATCAGGCGTGGCCGGCTGACCCGGCTTCGGGCTTACAACAGGCGTGTTAGTGCCACCCTGCTGCGCGCCTGCACCTTGCGAGAAATTACCATCCGGCATGGGCGTAGGCATGGGCGAATACGTTGGCACTGGCGAACGCGTGGGCATGAGC
>CAYXFB010000022.1:0-23020 GCA_964464145.1 uncultured Christensenella sp. | reverse complement strand
GAACGCGTGGGCATGGGCGAACGCGTGGGCATGGGCGAACGCGTGGGCATGGGCGAACGCGTGGGCACGGGCGAACGCGTTGGCACGGGCGAACGCGTGGGCATGGGCGAACGCGTGGGCATGGGCGAACGCGTGGGCATGGGCGTATGCGTGGGCGTGGGGCTAGGTGTTGGGCGCGGCGGCGGCGGTGGCGGTGGTGGCGGTGGTGGCGGCGGTTGGGGTTTTTGTTTGCGCACCGTAAAGTTCTGTGCCACTACATCATAACTGTTTTCCTGCACCTTATTGTTGTTCCACTCTTCATACCCATCTTTTCCGCCGGAACTATCCTCTTTTTTGAAGGACATAGCAACCGTATGCACTCCATCATCGAGGCCTTGAATAGTTTTAGAAAGAACGGTCACGCGGGTACTGCCTTCTTCCACCGTATACTCATCATTTCTGGCCATCCTTCGACCATCCAAATACGCATCAACAAAGTTGGCGTAAGAGTTATCTCCCTTAGTGCCTACATGTATGGTTTGATCCCCAGGCACATCGGTGTACGTTACTTCATAATCACTCGTTTCAGGGTTATACTCGCCTAAATGCCCATCGCTGTTGTCTATTGGATCTGCGGTGATCGGTATGTCGTTCACACTGGATTCCGGATTGCTTTTAGGTGGAATTGGCTTTACATCAAGCGTAAATGTTGCCGTAGCTGTAAATGGGCTATTAGTATCATTTTCATAGCCTTGCGGACACACTTTTACCGTATATATCACCGGGCCTGAAGGAGCGTAGCCTGCCATTGTAGCGCCCTGTATTGTGCCGGGCAGCATGCCGGAAGTTGCCGAGTAGTACCCCTCTTCGAACTGCATTCCCTCTGGCAATGCGGGCTGTATAGAAAATATAAGTCCCTCATTGTTTGGCACTTTGGTTTTCAGCACAAATTTGTAAGGAACGCTTTCATACATCTGCGTAGGCGGATTTGCCTGCATATAACCCTGGCTGGGCACAATTACCCAGCGCCCGTCTCCAAGGTTTGTTCTTGCCCACCAAAGCGCATAGGAATCGTAAGGCGCGCCTATCTTAACATTTTCTGGCAGCTCAAATGTTGGTGAAGCGCCAAATATATTTTGGTCTATGCTACTCAGCACACTGCCACAAGTTATTGTCTCCAGTTTTGTACAACCTGCAAATGCTTCTGCTTCTAAAGCGCTTAAATTTTCAGGCAAAATGATTGTTTTCAAGGCACTGCACCGCACAAAGGCGCTTGCGTCAATTTTTGTAAGTTTAGCGTATCCTCTCAAGTCCAAGGCTGTCAATGATTGGCAGCCTTCGAACGCTCTTTTTCCTATTGCTTCAATGTTTTCATTTAACTTTATCTCTGTTACACCACTGAAAGCAAATGCGGAGTCTGGAATCACTTTTATATTCTCGCAACCACTTAGGTCAACCCTTTCCAGTTTAGTACACCCACGGAACAAACCTATGCCTATATCCTGTATATTCTTAGGCAATGTAATGCTCACCAGTTCTTGGCATCCAGAAAAAACACCTGAACCAATTTTACTTAATTTATCGTATGCGCTTAAATCTAGATCGACAAGCTTAGTAGCGCCAAAAGCACGTTCTTCTATTTCAGTAATATCCTGCGGTAAAGTAATCTTTGTTAAACCACTTTCTCCAAAAGCTGAATTCGGTATACTTGTTATTTGGCTGCAAGCGCTCAAATCTACCTCACTTAAACTTCTGCATTCCACAAAAGCACCTTCCCCCATTCCTACAAGTCCTGCAGGCAGTGTTATAGATTTGAGATTTGTGCAACTCTGAAAAGCACTTGCACCTATATCCACAAGTTCTTCTGGCAGATTGATATAGTCAATAAAGCTGCAATTCGCAAAAGCACTAGGTCCGATCTTTAATTCTCGCATGCCACCCACAGCCAAATTGCCGTCCATTATCTCTTTTATAGCATCAGCTACGTCATCACCGGTGGCCTCCTTGTTGCAGGACTGTATTGTGATAACCGGATAGCCCAAAGCGCTATCTACCTCGTAAGTGAGCATACCGTTTAGCGTTACCTCGCTTATTTGCGCCAACGGCTCAAGAGGTGTATTGATCACCTCCGCCTGTACTGCTTCCACCTCTGTCACAGTTGCGGCAATATCAATCTCGGGCGCAGCTTCCGGCGCTTCCGGCGCAGCTTCCGGTACAACGCCAGGTGTTTCCAATATTTCAGGTATCACCTCTTCGGGCATTTCTGCCGATACTTCAACAAGCCCGATGTTCTCTTCCGCAAATGCCATCAGCGGCAAAAACGCGAAAAGCCCCGCACCCACAATAATTGCCAGCAATAATGTGATAATTCTTTTCATCATCGTATGTACCCCATTTCAACCCTACCCCTTGGATATTTTATATGTATTTATTTTATATTATTATCCAAAAATAGTAAATCGTCCGTTTTTCGAAAAAACGGACGACAAGCCGATAAGAACTAAAATGAAAAAAAGAGGGCTTTTCAGTTATTTCAACATATGTGCCTTTAGCTGTTTTCTGCTGGTTATACCCAGCTTTTTGTTTGTTCTCCGCATATGAGTTTTTACTGTGGTAACAGATATATTCAAGTGTTCTGCAATTTGCTCGTTGCTCCAGCCCTTGCTTGCCAGCATCGCAATAATAAACTCTGTAGTGGTAAGCACATCTGCAATACTCGCATTATTCTGGGTATTGTGAATATCGCGCCATGCTTTTGCAAAGCGATAGACCTGTTCAATTATGGCAATAAATGCCTCTGGCTCTTCATTCTTTAGGTGTATTTCCACCATGCCGCCCAGCAATCCATGATGTTCTGCAAATGGTTGATAAAACTTTTCCGGCTTTGCTATCTGCCACGCTTGGAGAAAATGCCTTGTTGCCAGCCCAGAGTTTTTTTGAGCTATGTAGCTCATGGCCAGCACAAGGTGGAGGTAGGTTTCTCCTACGGGATATGTGCCATCTTTAAGCTCCAATGCCGCTTTTGCTATACCCACAACTTCGCCGTATGCACCGTCAAGATAGTGCTGGTGCGCCATTGCATAAAAGGCTATAAGCCTAATACCGGTAGGCAAACTATTTATAGAAATGGGCAGCGTATCTATTCCTTCCAAATGAATAAGAATGATAGACAGATTATTTATAAATGCCACCAGCTGCTCTTCAATTTCTGTGTATGCGTATCCTTCTTCGGTTTTTTCCTTGTATGCTGTACGCATTGTACTTATTATTTTGGCAGCTTTTTTAGAGTTGCCCATACAAAGCGATCCAAATCCCATCATAAGCAGAGCCGATATCCTTATAACGCCATTTTTGCTTTTGCTGAGTTTTTGCGCAAGCTTATAGCAGGCTTCACCCTCACTGCGATAATAGTGTCGCTCGCAAATGGCAAGTTTTTTTGTTTCGTTATCCTTTAGATTTTCTATATACATATCGGACTGGCCCGATACATAGCTTCCGCCCATAAATGGGAACGGCAATTTTTTATTTATTTTATTATATGGCATAATTTTATTCCTTATTATATATTTTTAACATTAGCAATAAAAAAAGTTTTTTGTGATTAACCGATTTTTTCAGCACGCAACGCATATGTGTTTTTGCTACCCTCCGCATTTCATATAAAATAGCCCGCGTTTAGTTCACCCCAATTATCAACATACACGGTTATAAAACTATTTTAAGTTTGTGGAGTTTGCATCAGAAATAATGCTACTTTCCAAATTTTACGAGTATTTCGCCAACCTCATTATTGTATTGTAAAGATTGGCTCAAACCCATAAATGTATTATATATAGATATTATTATATCAAAAAAGTAAAAAAGGCACAACGCCGCCTTTGTTGAAGTGGTATTGTCTAGTAAAGCGCAATCTGAAAACACATAAGACGGCGCACTCGATTTCCGAAGCAGATAAATGGTTTTCCCAGGCAACCGGCAGAGGCTGTTTAGGAAGCGCATCACTGCCGCGCGGCCTGTGGCTTCAATTTAAAAAAGGCCATCGACATATGTTCTGCCGACGGCCCGAAAAGATATTATACACCATTCTTATTTATTTCTCATACTATTTCCATTTAAAAACATAAGGTGAATTCCGCCTTTGGCGGAGGAGAATATGCTCTAGGGCATCTATGATTTTATAGCGCGTCAGCGCGTTTGGAATTGCATGAGACGTAGCCGCGTAGCGGCACTGCGCAATTTTGCGCAGTATTTCAAATTAATGATTTTAATTTGAAATTAGTATCAGTCATCCATACTGTCAAAATCAAACAGTTCATAATCGCACACTATGCGCAGCAGCGTGAAGCGGTTGCGTATGTAGCAGCATATTTTCATAGTTTGGCGGAATTCCTCCGGCGATATCCCTATTTCGCGGTAATCCGTATAGCCGCCCACCTTTTTAAGCACCTCGCGCAGCTTTTCGGCGGAGGGCAGCAGCGTATCCGCTATCTCCACTATTTCATCATAGTTTTGCTTTAGCAGCTCCTTTTTGAGCGTCAGCGATATGGTGGGGTCATTTTCGCGCTTTATGAAATCGATCACGCCCTGCGGATAGTGCGAGAAATAGCCCACCGCCCTGTCCATATCGAAACGGTTTTCCATGTCCTCCTCGAATATGCGCTTTAGGCTGCGCGCAAATATGGGGAAGTATTTCACGGCTATTATGGACGCGACGCCCACCTTTTCTCCGTGCAGCGCCTTGCGAACCACCGCATCCTCCGGCATGGGAACTATTTCGAAATAGTGCGAAAAATGATGCTCGAAGCTGGAGGCCGGTCGGGTTATGTTTGCCATCTGTATTGCTATACCGGATATCAGCAGACCCTGCACAAGCGTGCTTATGCCGTCCGCCTCACGCGCGGCTATGCTGTCTATTTTTTCCACCATCATATTGGCAGCGTCTATGGCCAGCTTTGCTATGAAGGGGCAGTAATACGAACCGTCCATAAGGTGCTCCACCTTCCAGTCTGTCGCACTCAAATACTTGCTCATCAGATCGCCCACACCCGAGGCCGTAAGCTTCATGGGGGCGGCGGCTATTATATCAAGATCGGCCACCACGGCCAAAGGAGCAACGGCGGGCAGCGTCACCTTCGCGCCCTTTAGGGATACCGCGGCGCAGTTCGCCACAAATCCGTCCACACTGGCGGCGGTGGGCACCGAAATGAACTGCATACCGATCTTATGCGCCACGAAACGAACCACGTCGTTTATAACGCCCGAGCCCACGGCCAAAATGATGCTATGGCCGTTTATGGCACGCTCCAGCGCCTCCATCTGCACCTCGTCCGGGTGTATCTCCTCGCCTTCAAGCAGCAATTTATCAGCGTCGGGCAAATATTTTTCCAGCGTCTCTCCCGCAGCCCTGTAGGTGTTCGCATCATATACGGCCAGCGGTTTAGCCGCCACGCCCAGCTTTTCAAGTATGCCGGGCAGCTTTCTCATGGCGTCCGGTTCCACGGCGTAGTCCCTCGTCACAAGCGAATGGGTATGCCCGCATTCGCATTTCACATCCAGCAGCTCCTCAAACATAAAAACCTCCCGAAAATATATAAATTTTATTGTGTACAAAATGCATTCAATTGCTATTGTATGCCTATAGCTCCGCATAGTCAAATACAATTGGAAATACGCCGCAATTTGTCGTATAATATATTGGAAATCATATAATTTGTTACGGAGGAAAAAAACAATGTCCAAGGCGAGAGATTTTATAGAAAAATACGGTATGGACTACCGCTCTTTCGATTTAAAAGAGCTGGTGCCTATTTATATAGCGGAAATGGAGCTCGGGCTTGCGGGCGGTGGCTCCATACCCATGCTGCCCTCATATTTGCAGCTCAAAAACAGTATAGACAGAAACCGGAAAATTGCCTGCGTGGATGCCGGCGGCACAAATCTGCGGCTGTGCATAGCCTATTTTGACCACAACGGTGATTTTGTGATGGGCGATATAAAGCGTATGCTCATGCCCGGCGTGGAGCGCGAGCTCAAGGCGCAGGAATATTTCGATACGCTGGCCGAGCTCATCGCGCCCTATTGCGAAGAAACCAAAGAGGTGGTGATCTCCTTCGCCTACCGCGCCAAGACTACGCCGGATATAGACAATGAAATACTGGTGATGACCAAGGAGGTAAAGGTTACTGGCGTGGAAGGAAAGCACCTAGCCAAGGAGGTAAAGGCCTCGCTTGAACGCAAGGGCGTCTCTGGTGTGAATATGATAATAATAAACGACACTGTGGCCTCAGCGCTCTCCGGCATGGCCGATCATTCAAAGGAGGGCTTCGGCGCTTTCACGGGCACCATACTGGGCACCGGCAGTAACAGTTGTTACCCCGAAAAGGTGTCTAACATAGGTAAGATATCCGGCTTCGATCCAGACAGCGTGATGCTTATAAACACCGAAGCGGGCAGTTATGACAAGATGCCTCGCACACAGCTTGATCTGGATTACGATGCCAGCACGGTGTTCCCTGGCATAGGCTGCGCCGAAAAGATGACCAGCGGCGCCTACCTCGGCGCGCTAAGTGAATTTGTGCTAAAGCGCGCGGCGGAAGAAAATGTTTTCCACACGCGCGGCGTTATGGATATAGCCCGGCTCACCTCTGCGGACGTTTCTGAATATCTCAGCGAGGGCAGCGGAATCATAGAGGAATACATGATAGACGAGGAGGACGAGGCCAACGCGCGCGAGCTGCTTCAAAACATCGTGCTGCGCGCGGCGCGTATGGCGGCGCTTCAAATGGCGGCCATGGCGGTGAAATCCAGCAAAAAGAACAACCGCCTGTGCATGAGCATAGAGGGCACCACCTACGAAAAAATGCCCGGTCTAAAGCAGGAGCTACACGCCACACTGGAAGAGTATTTGGCCTACGCGGGCCTAGAAGCACGCGTTGTGACGGTGGAGCACGCGGTGCTAAAGGGCTGTGCCATAGCGGGTTTGTCCATGTAACATACGCTACTGACATTTGAGCTTTTACGTTTAGTTGATTATAACCCTACTTATGGGGTATAATATATATAGAAATGGTTTTCTGACCGCAAGGAGCGATCTGCGCGCAAGGATGGCCGGCATACAGCTTTTTTATTTTGCTATGTATGGCGCTGTCCTTTGGGATGGCGTTTTTTGATGGGCAATGGCCATACAAAGGGAGATGTTTATTATGAAATACGACGCGATGTCTGATATGGCAAAGGAATTTGTGAACGACGAGCTTATAGTGAATACGCTGTGGGAAGCGCGCCAAAAGGCGGGCGACGCAGCTCTGGTGCGCGAGATAATAGCGAAGGCGCGAGATTTCAAGGGGCTGAGCTTCGCAGAATCCGCTATACTGTCCTACGTTGAGGATGAAACGCTCGTTACGGAGATGTTTTCGGCCGCGTCCGATATAAAAAAGCACATTTACGGTGACCGCATAGTTATGTTCGCGCCGCTCTATCTTTCAGATTATTGCGTAAACGAATGCCGATACTGCGGCTATCACTATTCGTCCTGCATGGAGCGTAAAAAGCTCACGCAGGAGGAAATAGTGCAGGAGGTGCGCGCGCTGGAGAAGATGGGACACAAGCGCCTGGCTCTCGAGACGGGCGAAGACCCGGTGAACAACACGATGGAATACCTGCTGGAGAGCATAAAAACTATATATTCCATAAAGTTCGACAACGGCGCAATTCGTCGAGTGAACGTGAATATAGCGGCCACCACGGTGGAAAATTACAAGCTTCTGAAGGAGGCGGGCATTGGCACCTACATACTGTTCCAGGAAACCTACCACCTGCCCACCTACGAATATATGCACCCCAAAGGCCCTAAGAGCAACTACGAATATCACACCACGGCGCATGATCGCGCCATGCAGGCGAGTATAGACGATGTGGGGCTAGGCGTGCTGTACGGGCTGTACGACTGGCATTACGACCTTGTTGGCCAGATAATGCACGCGGAGCACTTGGAGGCCAAATTCGGCGTAGGCCCTCACACGCTCTCCATGCTGCGCATACGCGACGCGGGCGACGTGAAAAAGAACAACTTCGAGCACGCCGTTTCGGACGCCGATTACAAAAAGATAGTTGCCATAATACGCATGACAGTGCCCTACACCGGCATGATACTCTCCACACGCGAGGGCGGCGAGTATCGCGACAGCGTTATCAAGCTGGGAATTTCGCAGGTCAGCGCGGGCAGCGCTACGGGCGTGGGCGGCTACACGATGGGCACGCAAAAGCCGCAGTTCGAAATAGAGGATCATCGCACGCCCATTGAAATGACCAAGGAATTGCTCAAAAGCGGCTACATACCCAGCTTTTGCACGGCCTGCTACCGTCAGGGGCGCACGGGAGATCGTTTTATGAGCCTTGCCAAGAATGGGCAGATAGGCAACATCTGCGGCGCAAACGCCCTTCTCACGCTAAAGGAATACGCGGAGGACTACGGCGACGAGGAATTCCGCGCGCTTTCCGAAAAGGTCATAAAAGAAAACGTGGATGCGATCCCCAACGATACGGTACGCGAAAAGGCCAAGGACTATCTTTCACGCATAGCGGCGGGCGAACGCGACTTTCGCTTTTAATAATAATTCCAACCTGAAAAACGAAAAAATATTTTTCAGGTCGCGCAGTATTGTGCGTGATTTAAAACAAAAGCAATACCGCACAAATGTTTTTAAATCGGATTTGATATAAGGAGACAGCATGGCAGAGCTAAACGAAACACCACGCGCGGATCGCCTGCACATAGCGTTTTTCGGCAAGACGAACGCGGGCAAATCCAGCGCTATAAACAAAATAGTGGGGCACGAGATCGCCCTCGTTTCCGAGGTGGCGGGTACCACGACCGATCCCGTGTATAAATCTATGGAGCTGCTGCCGCTCGGGCCGGTGGTTTTCATAGACACCGCGGGTCTGGATGACGAAACGGAGCTGGGCGAGGCTCGGATCAAAAAAACGCGCGAAGTTATGGACAAAACGGACGTCGCCGTCATAGTGGTTCGCTCCGACGATATTGAAACGGCGCTGGAACAGCGCTATATAGACGAATTCAAGGCGCGCAAAACGCCCGTTATAGTGGCGTACAACAAATTGGGCGGCACGCTGGAAAACAGCCTTTCCGGCACGGACAGCGTGGATATAAACGCGCTCACGGGCGAGGGCATAGAGGAGCTTAAAAAGCACATAGTGGACAGCGCGGAGGGCTTCGAAAGCTTCAGCCTTACGGGCGACATCGTTTCGGCGGGCGACGTGGTGGTGCTTGTAATGCCGCAGGACATACAGGCGCCCAAGGGAAGGCTCATACTGCCGCAGGTACAGGTGCTGCGCGATCTTTTGGACAACGGCTGCGAGGTGGTTTGTGTTAAAACGGAGGGGCTGCTGCCCATGCTGGAAGAGTTGAAAAGCCCGCCCGCGCTGGTGATAACAGATTCGCAGGTGTTCAAATACGTTAACGAAAGCATAGATAAGAGCATCCGCCTGACCTCCTTTTCCATGCTTATGGCCAAGTACAAGGGCGATCTTGAGGAATTTGTACGCGGCGCGCGCGCCATCGCCACACTAAAGCCGGGCGATAAGGTGCTTATTGCCGAATCCTGCACACATCACGCGCAAAAGGGTGATATAGCCCGCGAAAAGCTGCCCGCCTGGCTGGAGGGTTACGCAGGGGGCAGGCTGCAGTTCGGCAACAGCGCCGGTCACGGCTTCCCCGATGATATCGCCGATTTTAAGCTTATCGTGCATTGCGGGGGCTGCATGGTGAACCGTAAAAATATGCTATCCAAAATAGACCGCGCAAAGACGGCGGGCGTGCCCATAACGAACTTCGGTGTGGCGATCGCCTTCCTGAACGATATGCTTGATAGAGTGGTATAGCTGATCATAGAAAAAGCAGGCGGAGCGCGCAGTAACACACGTTACTACTCGCTCCGCCTTTTGGCTTTTATATAGACGTTTTTCGCACTCATCTTATGTTTTCAAATCTCTTCAAGCTGCAGTTTTCAAGCCGCCGTATCATACGTTATATCCTGTCCGTCAGAGAACACCGCTATGTCGCTGTTTATGTCCGTGCGCAATATCGTTATGCGATCTCGCCGCAAACGCTCCAATGTTTTTTTGTGCGGGTGACCATAGTCATTGTCCTTACCCGCAGTGATTATGGCAATAACGGGCGTTACGGCATACAAGAATTCATACGTGGTGGATTTTGTGGAGCCGTGATGCGCCACCTTTAGCACATCGGCATCCAGCTTGTCCGCATAGTTTTTCAGCATATCGCCTATGGCCTGCGTCTCCACATCGCCCGTGAAAAGCGCGCTGGTATCGCCGTAATCCATCCTCGCCACAACGCTCGTATCGTTCAATTTTTTGTATTCTTCCCCCTTTTGCGGGTTCAGCAGCGTAAAATCCATATCTCCCACGCTAAAGCTCATAGGCGCGTCCACATACTCTATTTTAGCGTCGCCGCGATCAATTTCATCCATCATGCGCGTGAACTGCACCACATCGTTGTCTTGCTCCGGCATATATATCACATCGGGCGAAAATTGTTTGACCACCTTCGCCATAGAGCCTATGTGATCCGCATGCGAATGTGTGGCTATCGCCGCGTCCAGCTTTTCAATTTTTAGCGCCTTTAGCGTACCTGATATATTTGAAAAATCGTCCTCGTCCGCAGCGTCTATTATGACCGCTCGGCCATCCGGCGCGCGCACGATCGTGCAGTCCGAATTTCCCGTATCCAGCGTATAGATCAGCAGTTTATCGCCATTTTGCTCTAAATTGGCCAGCTGCTCCGCCGCCTTGTCAACACCCGGCGAAAGCATGGCTGCGTGCGCACTTTGAAATATGTTCTGCACACGAGACGCAAAACCGCCGTCCGCCACCGAGGCCACCACCACGCCCAAAACGGCAAAACCAAGCATTACCAGTGCCGCCAACCCCGGTCTATTCGCATTGCTCTTAGTTTTTCGCTTCTTTTTCGCCATGATCAATTAAGATTATACAATATTAACATACATTAAAAAAGGCACTCCTTGCTAAAATGCGCATTTTGTCGGATAATGTTTATATAAAGAGTGAAAGGGCAATACCGCACAAATGAGAGTAACCGGAATCGTGATGATTTTTTGTGCTAGGCAAGGACAAAAGCGCAAGAATAGCAGAGCTATTTCGAGCATTTTGGACGAAGCATTGCGCAAAAAAGCGCACGATTACGGCTTGCCCGAATTGCGCGGTGTTGCCAAAGGTGTTTTGCATGCAAAATAACGGAAAACGCGTCATTGTAGGCATGTCGGGCGGCGTAGATTCGGCCGTCGCCGCGCTTATTTTAAAGAAGCAGGGCTACGACGTGGCGGGCGTATTCATGAAAAACTGGGACGACAGCGCGCCCGACGCCCCCTGCCCCGCCGAGGAGGATTTCGAGGATGTGCGCCTTGTTTGCGACAAAATAGGCATACCCTACTACACTGTAAATTTTCAGCAGGAATATTGGGACAGGGTTTTTTCCTACTTTTTGGCGGAATACAAGGCTGGGCGCACCCCAAACCCGGACGTGCTGTGCAACAGCGAAATAAAATTCTCCGCCTTTTTGGACTTCGCGGTTAGCTCGGGCGCGGAAATGATAGCCACCGGACATTACGTGCGGAACGAAATGCGCGAGAGCGTCTGCTATCTCAAAAAGGGACTGGACGCGGGCAAGGATCAGAGCTATTTTCTGTGTATGCTTTCGCAGGAGCAGATCAAAAACGCGCTCTTCCCCATAGGTGATATGCAGAAGGCAGAGGTGCGCTCCATAGCCTTGGCCGAAGATTTGGCGGTTGCCGAAAAACGCGATTCTACAGGCATTTGTTTCGTTGGTGAACGCAGGTTCAAAAAATTCCTGCAAACCTACATACCCGCCAATCCGGGCGATATTGTGAGCACGGAGGGCAAGATCGTTGGCCGCCATGACGGACTGATGTATTACACGCTGGGTCAACGGCGCGGACTGAATATAGGAGGCAGAAGCGACGGCTCGGGCGAGCGTTGGTTCGTTGTTTCCAAGGATCTGGAAAAAAATATACTCTACGTGAGTCAGGGAGCGGAAAGCGAACTTCTCTTCTCCCGCGCACTCATAATGGACGGCGTGAATTTTATTTCTGGCGAGCCGCAGGCCCCCTTCGATTGCGGCGCAAAGATGCGCTATCGTCAAGGTGACCAGTCCGCCCACGTTTCAAGCCGCCAGGATAGCTCTTATCTGGTGGAATTTGAGGCTCCTCAGCGCGCAGTGACCCCCGGCCAATACTGCGTGCTGTACGATGGTGATGTCTGCTTGGGCGGCGGAGAAATTCGCGAGGTGATAAAATGATAGAAATACCAGAAGCATACGCTATTTCCGCACAAATAACAAAAACTTTATCCGGCAGAACTGTCAGCTCGGTCATCGCTGGCAAAAGCCCTCATAAATTCTGCTGGTTTGCCGGCGATCCGGCCGCTTATGACAGCATGTTGAGCGGAAAAACGATCAGTAACGCTCGTTACTACGGCTGTTATGTCGAAATAGAGCTTGAGAATTACCGTCTTAATATACGCGACGGTGTGAGTCTGCAATATTTTGCGCCCGGCGCCAAGCTGCCCGAAAAACATCAACTGCTCATAAAGCTGGATGACGGTTCGGCAATCGTTGGCCGTGTGCAGATGTATGGCGGCATAAGCGCCTTTGCCGCGGGCGAGCTGGAAGACCCCTATTACACGGTGGCGATGGAGAAGCCCGACCCTCTGTCGGACGCTTTCGACCGCTCTTATTTTGACAGCCTGCTGAGCGCGGACGGCGTGAAAAAGCTTTCCGCCAAGGCATTTCTGGCCACTGAGCAGCGTATACCCGGCATTGGCAACGGTGCCTTGCAGGATATACTTTGGCGCGCGAAAATCAATCCCAAAAGCAAGCTATCCGCGCTAGATGAATCCGAGAAAACCGCTATGTTTGATTCAACAAAGAATCTATTACATAAAATGGCAGAGCTTGGCGGACGCGATACGGAGAAGGACTTTTTTGGCCAGCCGGGCGGTTACGTCACGGTTATGAGCAAAAACAACCGCGCCCTGACCTGCCCCGCATGCGGCGGCGGCGTTACAAAGGAAGCCTATTTGGGCGGCAGCGTATACTATTGCGCAAACTGTCAGCCCCTTAAAAAGTAATGAAAATAGCCGATTGTTACGATAAATTCAAGCCGTACGTAAAAACGCTGCAATGTCCGCTTTGCAGCGGCGATTTTTCACTCAAACGCCCGGGCAGCTTTATGTGCGAAAACGGCCACTGTTTCGACCTTTCCGCAAGGGGGTACGTAAATTTCGTCCCCTCCAGGAAAAAGGACGATTACAGCCCCGAGCTTTTCGCCCACAGAAAAAAAATATACGGCCTCGGTTTTTATGAGCCCGTGCAGACCGCGCTTACTGAGCTTCTGCAAAAGCGCTTTGGTGATGCGCCCATACGCCTTTTGGACGCTGGCTGCGGCGAGGGTTATTACGCAAGCGATCTGCTGGGCAGGCTTCCCGGCTCAACCATATTTGCCGCCGACGTATCCGCAAACGCCGTAAAACAGGCCGATACCAAAAACGGCGTGCTGTGGATGGTGGCCGACAGCGCGCGCCTTCCGCTGAAGCCGGACAGCGTAAACGCGGTGCTAAACGTGCTCGCACCGGCGAATTACGAACAATTCTCGCGTGTTTTGGCAGCGGACGGAATTCTTGTCAAGCTGGTTCCGGGCGAGGGCTATCTTGCGGAGCTGCGCCGTGCCTGTGCCGGTCAGCTTAAAAATGACTTTTATTCCAACGCGGACACCGTAACGCACTTTGAAAAACACTTTCACGTTTTGGAGCGGCAGCGCGTCAAATATAGGCTCGATCCGGACGCGGAAGCGCTTGAAAGCTTTGTTCAAATGACGCCAATGACACGGCACATAAATCTTGAAACGCTGGATTTAAGCGCAATAAACAGCGTAACGATCGATATTGAAATACTTGTTGGCTCACCCCTAAGGAGGAATGCTATATGAAACTTTCAGAAATGCAAAACATAGGGCCGGTGGTGGAGCGGCAGCTTATACAAGCGGGCATAGAAACGCCCGAACAGCTTATGCAGACGGGCAGCCGCGAGGCCTGGCTGCGTATACGCGCCTTCGATCCTTCCGCCTGCATAAACAGACTGTGCGCGCTGGAAGGAGCGATCCAAGGCATACGCTGGCACGATCTTCCCGCCGCCACAAAGGCTGATCTAAAAGCGTTTTTCACGAGTCAGCAGTAACACTCGTTACCGCAACGATATGTTGGATAATTTTGTACAGAGCCGCGCACAACGCGGAATATTTTTACATGTCATCTGAAACAGCGCGCCGTAACGATCGTTATGCTCATTCGCAGGCCAGCATTTCAATAAACTGCCTCGCGACACGGGGCGAGCGCCCGCCCTTTGCTATGGCAAATTCCTCCGCGAGGCGCTTGAGCTCCCTTTCTCCCAAGTCTAAACCGCGTATTTGCGCGATATGCTGCACAATGCTTAAATAATCATCCCTGTTCGGCTCCAAAAATGCCACGGTGAGCCCAAATCTTTCGCTCAGAGAAACGGTGTGCTGTATTGTTTCGTTTATATGCACCTCGTCGCCCTGCCTGTCCGAAAAGGTCTCGTGCACTAGATGCCTGCGGTTGCTAGTTGCGTATATGGCTATATTGCTGGTTCGCGCGGCAACGGAGCCCTCCAACATAGCTTTTAACGCTGTAAAATCCTCATCCTCCATGTTGAATGATATATCGTCTATGAAAATTATGAACTTGAGCGGGTTATCCGCCAGCATTTCAATAGCCGCGGGTATGCGGTGCACATGCTTTTTGCGCACCTCCAAAAGCCGCAGCCCGCGATCGCTATATGCGTTGACCAAGGCTTTCACAGTGGATGATTTGCCCGTTCCGCTGTCTCCGTATAAAAGCGCGTTGGCGGCGGGCTTGCCCTCCAGCAACGCCACTGTATTTTTCAAAACCAGTCCGCGCTGATATTCATAGCCGGACAACTCTGCCAGCGTTATTTTGTCGTGATTCTTAACCGGGTGTATCTCCTTGCCATCGAACACGAACATACAATTCTTTGCAAATTTACCGTAGCCCACGGTGTACACCTGCGCCATGTGCTCGGCATAAAGCGCCTCAAAATCCAGCTCGGAATTGTTCCATTCGGGCATGAACCCTTCGAAGGGTATGTAGCGCTTCACCTCTTCGCCCGAAATATTCGCGATCTCCCGCAAAACGGACAGCTCGTGCGCCACGCAGGCCTTGAGGTAAACAGAAGCTTCGCGCCCGGCCACCACCTGCTTCAAATATATATTTTCATCCTGCTTTATAAGCTCTAATATGTAGACCGAAAAGTCCGCCGTGCGCTCAAATAGTGCGGAAACGAATCCGGCATAGGCATCCACACTCCGGTATGCGTCCCTATTACCCAAAACGTCCAGCATTTCGCTAAATCGAGTCATGACCGGGTCGCGCAAAACATTTCGAAAAATCACCAGCGAGTGCAGTTTTGTATTCGCAAATTTCATATCCGTCATAAATTTGTCCCTCCACGTCTAACAGTATTGATTATAGCCCGCAAATGGAAAAAAATCAAAATTTTTTGCTGCATCGCGCCATTAATGGTATAATTTCATATAAAAAGCATCAATGCGCAAGTAGCCGTCAAGCAACAGTTAAGATTCGAAGGACACAGAATGGAATATATAGCTGCCAAAACGATCGTTACAGCAAACAAGCACAAAGCCTGGTTTGGTGCGGATTACAACATGAATATATATCGAGGTTGCAACCACGGCTGCATATATTGCGATAGCCGGAGCGAGTGTTACCGTATAGACGATTTTGACGTGGTTAAAGCCAAGGCGGATTCCACTGCCATCATTGCGCAAAACCTTGCCTCCAAGCGTAAAAAGGGCGTAGTTGCAACGGGCGCGATGTCCGACCCATACAACGCTTTGGAGGCGGAGCACCGCCTAACGCGCGCGGCGCTAGAGCAAATAAAGCGCTATGGCTTCGGTGTTGGCATTGCCACAAAAAGCGATCTTATAACACGCGACGCAGAGCTTTTGCGCGAAATATCCGAGCGCATGCCCGTAATAGTAAAGATGACCGTGACCACCTCGGATGAAAGTGTTGCGCGCGCAGTGGAGCCGCACGCGCCGTCCGTGGCAAGGCGTTTCGCCGCAATAGCCGAATTGGCCAATCGGGGCATTTTCACGGGTGTGCTGCTGATGCCCGTGCTGCCCTTCATAGAGGACGGCTTCGAAAATATATCCGCTATCGTGCAAAACGCGGCGGAATGCGGCGCGCGCTTCGTATACCCCGGCTTGGGTGTAACACTGCGCGACAGGCAGCGAGACTGGTATTACGCGCGGCTGGATGAGCTTTTCCCCGGCCTAAAGCAGCGCTATGAGCACGCTTTCGGCAGCCGCTACAGCTGCGGCGCGCGCGACGGCCGCAGGCTTTACGCGAAATTTTCCGCCGAATGTAAAAAACACGGTCTGCTGTGCAAAATGCCCGATATAATTTCAGCCTATCAAGACGGCTACGGTGAAAAACAACTCACGTTTTTCTAAGTAAATAGAAAAGCCTTACCCGCGCTATCCAGCGAAGATAAGACCCATTTTACAGTAACAATCGTTACTGACACGTGTACCCTATTCGTCCATCTCCACAAGCTCGGCGTTGTGGAAAACGTTCTGCACGTCGTCGTTATCCTCCAGCATATCGATCATTTTGTTGAACTGCTTCGTTTGCGCCTCGTCCAGTGACACCTCTATATTGGGTATCATATCTATCTCGGCGGAGAGGAACTCGTAGCCCTTGGCCTCCATAGCCTCGCGCACCTCGGAAAAAGCGCCCGGCTCGGTCGTTACCTCGAACACCTCGCCCTCGTTCGAAAAATCCTCCGCGCCCGCTTCCAGCGCGTCCTCCATCACGGTGTCCTCATCCTTGCCTTCGGCGTCTATCACAATAACGCCCTTCTTTTCAAACTGGAAAACAACGCTGCCCGCAGTGCCCAGGCTGCCTCCGTTCTTATCGAAGGCGTGGCGAACCTCGCCCACCGTACGGTTTTTGTTGTCCGTCATAGTTTCCACTATCACGGCCGAACCGCCCACACCGTAACCTTCGTAGGTTATTTCCATATATTCAACGTTACCAAGCTCGCCCGAGGCTTTTTTTATGGAACGCTGTATATTATCGTTGGGCATATTGGCCGCCTTGGCCTTGGCTATGGCGTCCCTCAGCCGCGAATTCATATCCGGGTCGGCTCCGCCCTGCTTCACGGCAACTACCAGCTCGCGCCCTATCTTGGTAAACACCTTGCCGCGCGCCGCGTCCGCCTTGCCCTTTTTATGTTTTATTGTAGACCATTTGGAATGTCCAGACATATCATTACACCTCTATATATTTATCTTAAAAATATTATCATAAAACCGCTTGATTTGTAAACAAAAACAAGCCCGCGCGGAACTATTTATGTAACAAAACCGTCCAAATAAATATATATGGCACTATGTGAATATTATTTAAATTTTAGTAAATGTGGCGCCCGGGCGCATCATTTGTGTTAGAATATTGCTATAAACAAACAGCTTTTCAGAGGATATTTAATGGATACAAAAGACAGGGAAAACCAAAAGCGAAAAATAAATATAACGCCGGAGCAGACGGAGCAGCCCAAAAGCGCTTCGGCACCGCCCGAGCCAAAGCCGCGCACACCGCGGCCTGTACGGCCTGCCGGCGCGTCCGCGAAGGCGCGGCCTATTACCGCGCCTTCGCCCGACGGCGAAACCAAGAGGGTCTCCCTTCCCAAAACAAACACGGAGAACAAAACGCCAGCGGCGCCCAAGACCGCACGACCCGTCACCGCGCCCAAGGCGGCCAAGCCTGCCGACAATGTGAAAAAAGCGGCGGGCAGCGCAGCATCAGGCGCGGCAGCGCGTACCCCCGCGGCAAAGACGAAGCAGGCGGCGCGACCCGTCTCTCCGTCCAAAACGGGAGCAGCGGCGGCAACGCAGGCAGCAAGAGACGACGCGACGGTGCGAGTTCCCGTCTCCAAACCGCAGAACCGTCCGGCACAGCCGAAAATTTCCGCTTCCTCACCTGTAACGGAGGAAACGGTAATATTCAGCGACGAACCCGCAAAGCTTTACAAGGGCAAGATCCCCGCACTGGAGGACACCCAGCCCGTGATGATACATCAGCAGAAAAACAGGATCACATCGCTGTTTAAGCCGCGCGAAAAAAAGCCCAATCTGGTTTTGAGCATTGTGCTGAACGTTATAAAGCTGATGTTCGTGGTGGTTATCGTGGCCGTGTCCGTGGGCTTCGGCAGCGTTATTGGTGTTGCGAACGCCTATCTTGAAACAACGCCCGAGCTGGACACCGGAAAAATAGAGGATCAAAACCTGACCTCGTATATATACGATCAATCGGGCAATCTGCTCGCCACCTATTCCGGCAAGGAAAACCGTGACTGGGCGTCTATAGACGATATACCAACCGATCTTCAAAATGCCGTCATAGCGATCGAGGACGTGCGTTTTTACGACCACACGGGCGTGGATTTCCGCCGTTTGGCAGGCGCTTTCGCCGCCAACCTGAGCTCCGGCGGTTCGCAGGGCGGTAGCACAATAACGCAGCAGCTAGTGAAAAACAAGCTGCTCACAAGTGAGCGTTCATACAAGCGCAAACTGCAAGAGGCCTACCTCGCAATGAAGCTGGAGGAGAAATACACCAAGGACGAGATACTCGAAGCCTATCTCAATTCCATACCGTTGGGCGGACGCGTTTACGGCGTAAGAACGGCGGCGAAGGACTATTTCGGCAAGGAGCTTGACGAGCTGACGCTCAAGGAGATGGTGTGCATAGCGGCAATAACGCAAAGCACCACAAAGTTCAACCCGCGCCGCGCTACCTACCAAAAGCCGGAGGATCTGCCCTATCTCATAAACCGCATGAACATGATAACGGAGCGCATGTACTGGAACGATATGATAACAAAGGAGCAGTACGACGCCACCTACACGCCAAGCGACGTTTATCTCTCGTCTGACAGCGTCCTTGAGAAGGACAGCACGGACGGCAAGCTTGATCTAAAGCTGGCTCCCGGTTACCTGCCCAAATGGAAGGCCGAAATGAAAATACTGGAGGCATCTCCCGCCAACGAAACATATAAATATCCCCACTTCGTGGAATATGTCATACACGATGTGCAGACCTTTATGCTCAAGGATAAGGGAATGGAGGACACGGAGGAAAACCGCCGCATTGTGGACAGAGAAATGCGCGCGAGCGGCTATAAAATATACGCCACAATAGACCCGAAAATACAGGAAGCTGTGCAATCCACCCTCTCCGAGTGGGATAGCTACCCCTCCTTCCAAAATTCTTCGGACAATGTTATAACGCAGCTGGACGCGAACGGAAATCCGCAGGAGGTGATACAGCCGCAGGCGGCGGCCACCGTGGTAGACAACGCCACGGGCTATCTTGTGGCCATAGTGGGCTCACGAGACGAGCCCGATCAGATGCTCACCTTCAACCGCGCATACGAAGGCCGCATGCAGATAGGCTCATCTATAAAGCCCATAGCCGTATACGGCCCGGCTTTCGACATTGGCTATTCGCTGACCTCCAACGTGGCCAACCTGCGCGTGCCCATAACGGGCTGGACGGTAACGGACAAGGACCCCGGCTACCCGCAGACCAGCCAGGGTGACGAGCGGCCTGCCTCGCTTCACGAATCTATCGTGAATTCCTGGAACATAGCAGCCTCGCGCGTGCTTGCGGATTTCGTTACCATACCCACATCGTTGACCTATCTCGAAAATTTGGGTGTGGACACGAGCCGCTTCTTAGACCCCACCACGGGTGTTGATAACAGAACGATAGTTGGTCTGGCGCTTGGCTCCGCGCCCATAACGCCCGTGGAGGTGGCGGGCGCCTATTCCGCGATACCGCGCGGCGGAGAGTACCGCCAGCCCATGTCGTTCAACCTTGTGCGCGATTCCAACGACAATACCATAATAGACATGGAGGAGCAGCAGGAGCGCCATCAGGGCTTCAAACAGACCACAGCGTGGATGCTGAACCAGGCGCTTACGGACGCAGTGGATCACGGTACCGGCACAAACGCCAATATACCCGGCATGACCACGGCGGGCAAGACAGGCTCGGTCGTTGATAACAAGGGCGCTTTCTTCGCGGGCTATACTCCCTACTATACATCTGCGCTCTGGGTTGGCTCCGACGCGTACAAATCCTTCACAAAGAGCAGCGGCGGCGGCCTGTGCGCACCCATATGGCGCACGTACATGGAAAAGATACACGAGGGCAAGACGGATAAGGAAATATTCCCCGGCGATCCCAGCTTTTACGGTATGGTCAAGGGCAGAGTGTGCAAATATTCCAATTTGAAGCTAACGTCCCGTTGCGACCCCACTGAAGAGGACTGGATGGCGATTTCGGACGTGCCCACCATGGAGTGCAATATATGCGGTCAGGGTGGCGGCGGATATAGCTATTGCAGCGAAACGGGAATGCGCGCAACAGAGTTCTGTCCCTCCACCTACGGCGGCGGCGGACGCAAGTTCCCCGAGGGCTCCGCTTACGCTCTCAAATATGGCACGGGTGGCGGCGGTGGCGGCAGTTCCTCATACTGCACGCTGCACAACTCCGACTGGTATTGGGGTGGCATTGAGGTCGCGCCGGTGGATACTCCCCCTCCCGGACCCGAGCCGGTACCCGATCCCAACCCCGCACCAGAGCCCGATCCCAATCCTCCCGCGCCCGAAACGCCGCCCGAGGAACCCGTGGAATAAAACAACGATCAAAAGCGCGTACAGCCTCCCGCCGAGCGCGCTTTTTTATACCTAAATTGTGATTTTCAGCTTTGAATCAAGACTTTATCGCAGTAACACTTGTTACTGCGGTTTCTGTTCTTCCACACCGCCATGCAGCGCGGCGTATACGGCCTCGGCCACATTCGCAGGAATGCCGGGCGCGGCCTTAATATCCGCAAGCTCCGCCTCCCTCAGCTTCTTTAAACTGCCGAAATGGCGAAGCAGCGCTCGTTTGCGGCTGTCACCCACGCCGGGGATATCGTCAAGCTCACTTTTGTGTATGCGCTTTTCGCGAAGTTGACGGTGAAACGTTATGGCGAATCGGTGCGCCTCGTCCCGTATTCCCGTCACCAAACGAAACTCCGGGCTGCCCACGCGCAGCAATATGCTTTCCGAATGGAAGGGCAGGAATATCTCCTCCTCCCGCTTCGCCAGCGAAACGATGGGTATATACTCACAGCCCACGGAAGCCAGCGCGTCCAGCGCGGCCGAAAGCTGCCCCTTACCTCCGTCTATTATTATTAGATCGGGCATTGCGCTGAAGCCCGGGTCGCCGTTCAGCCCGCGCAGCAGCCGCCGCGTGAGCGCCTCGTTCAGCGAAGCAAAGTCGTTCGCGCCCTCAAAGCCCTTTATTTTGAAACGGCGATACTGCTTTTTATCCGGCTTGCCGTTAGTAAAGACCACCATGGAGGCCACGTTGTTCGTGCCCTGCGTGTTGGATATATCGTAACACTCGATACGCTCCAAAGCCCTCTCCAAACCAAGCTCCGCAGCGAGGTTAGACGTTGCCAATAGCTTTTGCTTGGCACCGCTCTCCTTTATTTTCACCGCGTCGGCAGCGTTCTTTTTGGCCAGCTCCTGCAATTTTTTGTTGTCTCCCCGCTGCGCCTCCGCTATCTTTACCCCGCTGCCCTTGAGCCCCGAAAGCCAGTCCATTATGAGCTCCGCATCCTCGGGCAGGGGCGAAACGTATATCTGCCGCGGTATTCCGCTCTTTTCGGCATAATACTGCTGCAAAAAGCTGGCCATAACCTCGGCCTGCTCCTCCTGCTCGTAATCGAGATAAAACTTTTGCGCATAGCACAGCTTTCCGTCGCGGAACAAAAATGCCTGCACCACAGCGTTGCTCTCACCCGTTCCCAGCCCGAAAACGTCCTTATCGTCCAAATTTGGGAAGCCCGCTTTTTGCTTTTCGCGTATCCTGTCCACCAGCGCGATCTTATCACGCAGTTTGGCCGCCAGCTCAAAGTTCAGCTCCTCGGCCGCCGCCTCCATCTTTTGCCTAAGCTCGTTCTTGAGCGACGATTTGTCGCCCGAAACGATGCTGATGACCTCTTTTACCAGCGCGTCATACTCCTCCGCCGAAACCTTGCCCGTGCAGGGCCCCACGCACCGCCCCATTTCATAATTGAGGCAGGGACGCTCCTTGCGCTCTATGGCGCGCGGAATGTCCTTTTTACAGCTTCTGAGCGGGTACAGGCGGTGTATATGATCCATAACATCGCGAATCACATGCGCGGCGATGAAGGGCCCGTAATACTTCGCCCCGTCCCTTTTAACGCTGCGCACCACCTCCACGCGCGGGTATGGTTCGTTCATGTCTATTCGGATGTAGGGAAAGTGTTTGTCATCCTTCAAAAGTATGTTGTAATACGGGCGGTACTGTTTCACCAGATTGCTTTCTAGCACCAGCGCCTCGAGCTCCGTATCCGTGATTATGTATTCGAAATCGTCTATGCGCGAGATCATGGCCGCTACCTTGGGCAGCTGCGTATCGTTCGTGAAATACTGGCGCACGCGGTTTTTAAGCACACGCGCTTTGCCTATGTATATAACGGTTCCCTCGCTGTTGCGCATTATGTACACGCCCGGTGTAAGCGGCAGGTTATCAATTTTTTTTTGCAATTTTGGTGTTATGTTTTCCATGGGTATATGATATCACAATTTTTATCATTTCCCAAATGATGAAACTGTATATTGTGCTAGTTGCGTGGCGATCGCCTTTCTCGCTGCGCAGGGGCGCTTGTGTTTCTATTTTATCGTTTTCCAAACGATGAAAGCTTTACGTATTTGGATATGCGCCTGCGGCGGGCGAATTCCGCGCGGAGGCGCGGGTATAGGGTTGG
>CAYXFB010000021.1:0-37367 GCA_964464145.1 uncultured Christensenella sp. | reverse complement strand
TCACCACCTGCGGGTATACGCCCACCGCTTCAATATCGCCTCGGGCGATAAATTCCTCCGCCCAATCCGCGCCTATGGGAATATACAGTATGTCCGCGTGCTGTGCGGCGGCGCGCGCCTGAGCCGCTGTGGCCGCCTGCACGGCGATGCGCGGCTTGTCCGGCTTGCGTCCCCGCTCGGGCGGAGCGTACGCGGAAGCCTCTCGGCGCTGCCTGTCCAATATTTTCTCGCTTATGCACGCTATAGCCTCGCGGCGAAGAGCGTTCAGTACGGAAAGCGGGACGGCCGTGTTGTCAGCCAATCCCACCTCCACGCCGTCAAAGTAAAAGGGAGTCTCGCCCGTTTTGTGGAGCTGCTTTAGCACGTCCGCCTCGGTTATAGCGCGGTTTTGTGCCGTTTGCGCCGCTGTTTCGCTCACTGTGCAAGCGCTCAGGCCGTCCGCCGTGTTCACGTTAAGCGTGGGCGGTTCGTTAGGGCGAAGCTCTATTTTGGCGTACAACGGAGTTTTGCGTTTGTTTTGCAATATGCTGGCCGCTATGTCCGCCTCGGTCGCGGTTCCAGGCGCAATGCCCAAATTGCCGGGATGCGCGGCGTACAGCCTGTTTTTGGCGAGGGAAAACATACCCTCCGTGAAGCCGCCACGGTTGAAGGCCAGCTTCAGCGTTTCCATATCGGCTTCGGTTAGCGTGCCGCCGTCCAGCGCCTTGCGGTATACGCGCGTCACCGTGCCCACGTACTCAGGCTTTTTCATGCGACCCTCTATTTTCAATGAGGAAACGCCCGTGCTTTGCAGCCGCTCCATCTGATTCGCCAGACAGATATCCTTGGTGCTCAGCAGGTGTCCGCTTCTGCCGCCCATATCGTAGCTCAGGCGGCAGGGCTGTGCGCATTCGCCACGATTGGCGCTGCGCCCGCCCAGCATACTGCTCATGAGGCACTGGCCGGAATAGCATACGCACAGCGCGCCATGCACGAAAACCTCCGTTTCCACGGCGGCCTCGCGCGTTACACGGGCTATCTGCGCGGCCGTGAGCTCGCGCGCCAGTATCACGCGCGAAAAACCCAGCCGCTTCATGCTCTGCGCGGCTTGCGTGTTTGTTACTGTCATTTGAGTGCTTGCGTGTATGGGCACATCCGGGCAGATCTGCCGAACTACCCGCGCTCCGCCCAGATCTTGCAGTATAAAAGCATCCACACCCGCGCGCGCGGCTTCGGCCACCTGCGCCGCCCAGTCGGTAAATTCGCGATCCAGCACCAGTGTGTTCAGCACAAAATACACCTTGCAGCCACGAAGGTGCGCGTAGGCCACCGCCTGCTCTATATCGGTAAAATTGTCGGCGCTTCGCCGAGCGTTGAACTGTTTTCCACCCAAATACACCGCGTCCGCGCCGTTTTGCACCGCGGCGCGCAGCGCGTCAAAGCTGCCCGCAGGAGCCAATAATTCCATAATATCTAAAAACTCCGCTCTATTGTTGAATATTCCGCACAATTATTATATAATAAACTGTTCAATTAGGAAAGTGAAAACAACGAGGGCAGCTTGAAGCTGCGCAACAAAAAAGGGAGAAAGATTTTGATAAGGGAAGATTTAAGAAACATTGCAATAATTGCGCACGTAGACCACGGAAAGACAACGCTTGTGGATGAGATGCTAAAGCAGGGGACAAATTTCCGCGAGAATCAGGTGCTGGCCGAGCGCGCTATGGACAGCGGAGACCTTGAGCGGGAGCGAGGTATAACCATACTGGCCAAAAACACCTCAACGGTCTATGACGGCGTAAAAATAAATATAGTGGACACCCCCGGCCATGCCGATTTTGGCGGCGAGGTGGAGCGCGTGCTCAAGATGGTGAACGGCGTGCTGCTGCTGGTGGATTCCTTTGAGGGCCCCATGCCGCAGACCCGCTTCGTGCTGCAAAAGGCGCTGGAGCTCAATCACCGCGTAATAATTGTGGTGAACAAGATAGACCGGCCGGACGCGCGGCTAAATGACGTGGGAGACGAGGTGCTGGAGCTTTTGCTGGAGCTGGATGCCACCTCTGAGCAGCTTGACAGCCCCATAGTATATTGCTCCGGGCGTGAGGGCACCGCTTCGCTGGAGCCGGGCGGCACGGGTGAGGATCTAAAACCGCTGTTCGATACCATTTTGAGCTACATACCCGCGCCCGAGGGTGACCCTGACGGTCCGCTGCAAATGCTTGTTTCGGCGGTGGATCACAGCGATTATGTGGGCAGGATAGCCGTGGGTCGCATAGAGCGCGGCGAAATAAAGACTGGTCAAGAGGTTTGCCTGTGTGATTATCACGTGGAGGAGCTGCTTAAAAATGGCAAGGTGACGGCGATATACCAGTATGACGGCCTGAAGCGGGTACCGGTTGAAACGGCCAAGGCGGGCGACATAATCGCTTTTTCCGGCCTTGACACAGTGAACATAGGTAACACGGTGTGCGCGCCCTACGATTTTGAGCCCATACCCTTCGTAAAGATATCGGAGCCCACGGTGGAGATGACTTTTTCGGTAAACAACAGCCCCTTCGCGGGCAGGGAGGGCAAGTACGTTACCTCCCGCCATCTGCGCGACCGCCTTTTCAACGAGCTTAAAAAGGACGTTTCGCTCATGGTGCACGAAACGGACAGTGCGGAATCCTTCCGCGTGCTGGGCAGGGGCGAGATGCACCTTTCCATACTAATAGAGACCATGCGCCGAGAGGGTTACGAGTTTCAAGTGAGCACGCCGAGGGTACTATATAAAACGATAGACGGTCAGATGTGCGAGCCCATGGAGCGGCTTTTGGTGGATGTGCCCGCCGAGAGCGTGGGCGCTGTAATAGAAAAGCTGGGCAAGCGCAAATCCGAGATGGTGCACATGACGCCGCAGGGGGAGCGGATGCGTGTGGAGTTCATAATACCCGCGCGCGGCCTGTTCGGCTACCGCAGCGAATTTATGACGGATACGCGCGGCGAGGGTATACTGAACACTATATTCGACAGCTACGCGCCCTACAAGGGCGATATAGAAAAGCGCAGCTTCGGTTCGCTCATAGCGCACGAGCAAGGCGACGCGGTGGCCTACGGGCTTTTCAACGCGCAGGACAGGGGAACGCTGTTCATAGGCGCGGGCGTGCCCGTTTACGCGGGCATGGTGGTTGGCTATTCGCCCAAGAGCGAGGACATGACGGTGAATGTGTGCAAGAAAAAGCATGTAACGAACATGCGCGCCTCAGGCAGTGACGAAGCGCTGCGCCTCACGCCGCCAAGGAACATGAGCCTAGAGGAATTCCTCGAATTTTTGGCGGATGAT
This sequence comes from uncultured Christensenella sp., assembly GCA_964464145.1. Classification (GTDB taxonomy): domain Bacteria; phylum Bacillota; class Clostridia; order Christensenellales; family Christensenellaceae; genus UBA5399. The sequence goes on along the minus strand of CAYXFB010000021.1, from coordinate 34,066 downwards.
GAGCTTTTGGAGGTTACGCCCGAAAGCCTGCGCATAAGAAAGCGCATACTGGATCATACGCAGCGCGCCAAGTCCAACAAGAAATAGAACGCGAATACTTTTAGCGCGTGTTTTATAAGGAGGCAGGCATATGTCTAAGAGGATACTTTGTTACGGAGATTCCAACACCTGGGGCTTCGACCCCGACGGTTCGCCCGAGCTTGCGTACCACAACCGCTTTGCTTGGGAGGTACGATATCCCGGTGTGCTGCAAGGGCTGCTGGGCGAAGGGTATCGCGTTATTGAGGAGGGGCACAACGGCCGCACCACCGTGAAGGACGACCCCATGATACCCTACAGAAACGGCATGAAGTACATTGAGGCCTGCATAGAAAGCCACGCACCGCTGGATATCATAACCATAATGCTGGGCTCGAACGATCTCAAGCCGCGCGTTTTTGGCCGCGCTTTCGACAGCGTGGAAGGGCTTAGGCGGATTGTGATGCGTATAAAGCAAAGCGCGGTGTGCGGCAGGGATGGCAAAACGCCCAAAATACTGCTGATCTCGCCGCCCGAGGTGAGCGAGGGTATAGCCGAAACTTGCTTTGCCGATGAATTTGGCACGGCGGCCTACGCCGAATCGCTCAAGTTTCCGCGTTTCATAAAAGCGGTGGCGGAGGAGCAGGGCTGCGCATTTTTGGACGCGGCACGGTACACAAAGGCGGGCAGTGACGGCCTGCACATAACGGCGGCCTGCCACACGCGCCTCGCGGAGGCCATAGCGGAGGCAATAAAGGCCATTTAGCTTGACATTCGGGTGTTTTTTAGTATAATAAAAACAAGGATATAACCGTAACGGTTAGCCACGGTAGAGATTAATAAAAAATAACCGCCGACCTTGGCTGGGGGCGGTTATTTTTTTTGCAAAAGCTTATATAGAACAATTAGGATTACTGTAAAAATAATCAAATATTCCATAAGCCATCACACTCCTTTCTTCCGCTGAAAGCGGGGAATGAAAGTGTGACTAACCGTCCGCCATATCCTTGTTGTTCTAAATAATATCATAAAGAAGCGCTATGTCAACAAAAAACTGAGGAAACACATTCATGGTTTATGCATTTTTCACTATTGTCATAATTGCAAAATAATGCTAATCTATCCTTGTTAAATAATAAGGTAGAAGTTGGAGGATATATGGAATTTCTGGTAGCAGGCATAACGTCCATAACCTGGCAGATGGTCGTTATGTATATCGTGGGCGGGTTGCTCATTTTTCTTGCCATAAAAAAGAAGCTGGAGCCGGCGCTGCTTTTGCCCATGGGCTTTGGCGCCATACTGGTGAACATACCGCTTTCGGGCGCGATAGATCAGGTGATGGTGGGCATGGGCACTGTGCCCGGCATACTTGACTGGATGTTCGATGTGGGTATAGAGGCCTCCGAGGCTATGCCGCTTTTGCTTTTCATAGGCATAGGCGCAATGATAGACTTTGGGCCGCTGCTAAAAAACCCCAAGCTGCTGTTTTTCGGCGCGGCGGCGCAGTTTGGCATATTCTTCACAATAACGGCGGCGGCGGCGCTGGGCTTCAGCCTAACGGACGCGGCCTCCATAGGCATAATAGGCGCGGCGGACGGGCCGACCTCCATACTTGTTTCGCAGGTGCTAAAGAGCGGCTATGTGGGGCCCATCGCCGTGGCGGCCTATTCGTATATGGCGCTTGTGCCAATAATACAGCCATTTGCCATAAAACTGGTCACCACCAAGAAGGAACGCGCCATAAAGATGGAGTATGACGGCAAGGATATACCTCAGATAACCAAGATACTCTTCCCCATAGCCGTAACCATGATAGCGGGGCTTGTTGCCCCTGCTTCCATAGCGCTGGTGGGCTTTTTGATGTTTGGCAATCTGCTGCGCGAGTGTGGTGTGCTGGGTTCGCTTTCCGAAACGGCGCAAAAGGTGCTGGCAAACCTCATAACGCTGCTGCTGGGAATAACTATCGCCGCCACAATGAAGGCGGAGCAGTTCATACAGTGGCAAACGCTGCTCATAATGGGTCTCGGCCTCGTGGCCTTCGTTTTCGATACCATTGCGGGCGTGGGCTTTGCCAAGCTGGTGAACCTTTTCAGCAAGAAGAAGATAAACCCCATGATAGGCGCGGCGGGTATTTCAGCCTTCCCGATGTCTGCGCGCGTGGTGCAAAAGATGGGTCTTCAGGCAAACAATCAAAACCACCTGCTCATGTTTGCGGTGGGCGCGAATGTTTCCGGGCAGATAGCCTCCGTTATTGCGGGCGGCGTTATACTGGGTCTGGTTCCCGCGATGCTCGTGTGAGCGGCGCGTATATAAATGAGGTGAACTGATATGAACGAAATAGTAATAATGCAATCGCTGGATCTTATGTGGAAGGGCATGCTCTCCATATTCGTGGTAATAGCCGCGATTTTTGTGGTGACTATGCTCATTCGGCGCGTGAAGGGCAAGAATAGCGAAGATGCCCAAAAATAGCGCTGTATACGCGGAAATATTGCGTGAAAACAACATAACAAATTTCGGAACGACACGGCTCCCGGAGGGGTTTTCACCCTTCGCGGAGCTTTGCTTTGCCATAAGCTTTATGGCGCCGCTCTCACGCGCCGTTATGCGGCAGGTGAGGGAGAACGGCCCGACAAAGCTGTATTTTCACAATTATAAAGTAACGAATACATTTTTGGACAATACTGCGCTGAAAATTACGTTGGCCATACGAAAAGCCGGTTATGACGCGGCATACGTGCCCGCCTCGCAGAGCGATTTCGCGGATGGGCTTTCCGCCATAATATCGCACAAGGCGGTAGCGCGGCTTTCGGGGCTGGGCGGCATAGGCAAAAACGCGCTGTTTTTATCCGCCGAATACGGGCCTGCGGTGCGGCTTTCCACCGTGCTTACCGATATGCCGCTGGAGCATGGTGCGCAAGCGACAAACCCCTGCGACGGCTGCGGCGCTTGTGTGCGTGCCTGCCCCTGCGGCGCGCTGTGGGGTGCCGAATACGCGCCGGACATGGCGCGCGATGAGCTTATAGACGCCAAAAAGTGCAGCGTATATATGAAGAAGCATTACATGGACATAACGAGGGGAGACGCCTGCGGTTTGTGCATCGCGGCCTGCCCGAAATGCTACTGAAAATTCGACCGAAAATAACGTATTTTTTGCTCGAAAATCCAGTTAAAAAGTGCCGAAAAAGTGCTTTGCAAAAGCATTTGTGAACAAATCATGTACAACTGTAAACCACATCATGTTGTGGTTTGGCCGGTCAAAAAGTCTAAATATTACAAATATTAAGCAAATATTAAAAATAACTTTACTTTTTTGACCAAATGATATATAATACTTCTCAATGAAAAATGCGCTTTCGCGCTGGTTGACGCTTTTTTGCAAAATTGGATGGATATTTTGCAAATAGAAAAATAATTTTTAACAATTAAAACGGGAGAACTGTATGAGTAGAAACTTGCGATATTTTAAGCATGTTATGAGGAAGACAGGACTTACTATAAGAAAAAAGACATCAGGTTTTATAAATAGCTTCTTTCATGAAGATAAAAACTACAAGACGCACACAAGTTCATACGAGCGCAGGAACGGCGTTGCGGGCAGAGCGCCAAAAGACGGCTATTCCGTAAAGGCGGCGCGTCCGCGTGATATGGAGCCCGCTATGGCAAAGCAGTCCAAGCAGTCTAAGCGTGGCGGACTGTTCAATATGCGCAGGTTGCCCGTGCTTGTTACGGCGGTGGCTGCGGCGGTGCTGGTGCCCGTTATTGCGGTATCGGCAAACGGAAATGCAGACAGCAGTCTACCCATGTTCACAAAGCAGACAAGCGTAACGCAGCCGGGGGTTCCTCAGGATAACTCCATAACGGCCAACGGCACAATAATGAGCAAGAGCGAGCCCGGCGCAGACGAGGCGGCGGCTCCGCAGTCCGCGCAGGCGCAGAATATTTCGGCGAATGCTTCGCAGGATCAGACTCAGCCCGCACAGCCGGAAGCGGCGGCGCAGACGGAGGCGGACATACAGGAGACTCAGGCACAGCCCGAGCCCACGCCCGAACCCAAGCAGTATCTAAACGTGTCGCCTGATCAGGAGAGCGCGGACGTTGCAAAACTGCAACAGCGTTTGATGGATCTCAATTATATGGAAATAGACGAGCCTACAAATCTGTACGGCCTTCAAACGCAGCTGGGAGTGAGCTATTTTCAGCGCAAAAACGGTCTTGAGATGGACGGCGTGGCGGGCGAAGCAACGCAGGATCTGCTCTTCTCGGACGAAGCGAAGCCCTATTCAGTAACGGTTGAGGCTGAGGGTCCGGACGTTGAAAACATACAGCAGCGTTTGGATGAGCTGGGCTATTATGTATCCGCTTCGGGCTATTTCGGTACGGAGACGGAGAACGCGGTAAAATATTTTCAGCGCATGAATGGACTTACGGACGACGGCAGCGTTGGTCAGTATACAAAGGAGCTGCTTTTCTCCAAGCAGGCAGAGCCCTCGCTGGAGTACGCGGAAGAGCAGGAAGCCAAGGAGAGCGACAGCTCAGATAAGAAGGAGAGCTCAGACAAAAAGGAAAGCTCTGATAAGAAGGAAAGCTCCGGCGGCGGTGGCGGCACTTCGCACACGGCAGATCCGGGCAACGCGCAGGCCTTCGTGGACGCGGCGGTTGCGCAGGAGGGCAAGACCTACGTGCTGGGCGGCAAGGGTCCCGACGTGTTTGACTGCTCCGGCCTCGTATATTACGCGCTGAACGCCAGCGGCAACAATGTGGGCTACATGACATCGGGCGGCTGGGCAAATTCCGACTACCCCACGGTGGGCAGCATAGGCGACCTGCAGGTGGGCGACGTTATATGCTTCACTGGTCACGTGGGCGTATACATGGGCAACGGCACAATGGTAGACGCATCCTCCTCAAACGGCAGAGTGGTTATAAGAGGCCTCGGAAACTGGGCATACAGCAACTTCATCTGCGGAAAGCGCCCGCTTTAATAAAATAGTAGCAATTACAAGGGTTGACCGAAAAAGCGGTCAGCCCTTTTTGTTTTATGTTTTTTGTGGTAATATTATATATTAGCGTAAAGTTTGATAAGGCGGGTATGGTATTACCCACAGAAAGGAAATATATGCAGAAACACAGGCTGGGGCTGGACGTGGGCTCCACTACTATAAAGATAGTCATAACGGACGGGGAAGGCAATATACTTTTCAACAGGTACCGCAGACATTTTTCGGACGTGAGGGGAGAACTTTTAAAGCTTTTTGAGGAGGCTGCGGCGGAGTGCGGGGATATTGAGGTCAAGGCGGCCATAACTGGCTCGGGCGGGCTTACGGTGGCGACGCTGCTCGGCATGCCCTTCGTGCAGGAGGTAGTGGCCGGAGCCAAGGCCACGCAGCGCTTCATGCCGGAGGCGGACGTGGTGCTGGAGCTGGGCGGCGAGGACGCCAAGATAACCTACATGAAACCCTCGCTGGAGCAGCGCATGAACGGCACCTGCGCGGGCGGTACGGGCGCGTTCATAGACCAGATGGCGACGCTTTTAAATACAGACCCGCCGGGCATGAACGAGCTGGCGAAAAACTACGGCACCATCTACCCCATAGCGGCGCGCTGCGGCGTGTTCGCCAAAACGGACGTGCAGCCCCTTTTGAACGAGGGCGCGGCGCGGGAGGACGTGGCGGTTTCGGTATTCCAGTCGGTTGTGAACCAAACGATCGCCGGATTGGCGCAGGGCAGACCCATTCGCGGCAACGTGGCCTTTTTGGGCGGGCCGCTGCACTATTTAACGGAGCTGCGAATTCGCTTCATAGAAACGCTGGGTCTATCCGGCGAACAGATAATACACCCCGAAAACTCACACCTTTTCGTTGCGCTGGGCGCTTCGCTGATGGCGGAGGGTGAGGAGTTTTTCGTGTGCGAGCTGCCGGACATGCTCAAAAACGCCACGGAGGACGCACACGAAACACGCCGGCTAAAGCCGCTGTTTGCCTCCGAGACGGAGTATGCGGAGTTTAAGCGGCGCCACAGCGAAAAAAGCGTGGTGCGCGGCGAGCTGGAAAACCATTCGGGCGCGTGCTATGTGGGCATAGACGCGGGCAGCACCACAATAAAAGCGGCGGTGATAGACGACGAAAACCGTCTGCTGTACCGCTATTATCATTCAAACGAGGGTAGCCCGCTGGACGCGGCGGTGCTTATATTGAAGGATATATATTCCAAGCTGAAGCCGGATGCCTACATCGCGGGCTCTTGCGTTACGGGCTATGGTGAGGCCATCATAAAAGAGGCGCTCACGATGGACGCGGGCGAAATTGAAACGATGGCGCATTTTCGCGCGGCCAGTTTTTTTAACGAAAATGTTGATTTGATAATAGATATCGGCGGGCAGGACATGAAGTGCCTCAAGATAAAGAACGGCGTGGTGGACGGCATAATGCTGAACGAGGCCTGCTCATCAGGCTGTGGCAGCTTTTTGGAGACCTTCGCGCAGTCTTTGGGTTTGCCGATCGCCGAGTTTGCGCAGGAGGCGCTCAAGGCGGAGAACCCTGTGGATCTTGGCACGCGCTGCACGGTGTTCATGAACAGCCGCGTAAAGCAGGCGCAGAAGGAGGGCGCGACGGTGGGCGATATTTCCGCCGGCCTATCCTATTCGGTGGTGAAAAACGCGCTGTATAAGGTCATAAAGGTCAAGAACCCCGAAGAGCTGGGCAAAAACATAGTTGTGCAGGGCGGTACCTTCAAAAACGACGCTATATTGCGCGCCTTTGAAACGGAGCTCGGCAGGCTGGTGGCGCGCCCGGATATCGCAGAGCTTATGGGCGCCTTCGGCGCGGCGAGAATAGCCAAGAAGGAGATGCGGGGCAAACGCTCCGCCATAATTTCGCGCGAAAAGCTGGATAGCTTCACCTACGCGGGCAGCCACGCGCGTTGCGGCAAGTGCGAAAACCGCTGTATGCTCACAATAACCACCTTTGAGGACGGGCGCAAGTTTATATCCGGAAACCGCTGCGAAAAGGGGGCGGGCATAAAGCGCGGCGGTGAAATGCCCAACTTGTTCGATTATAAATTGCAGCGTGTGTTTGGCTATACGCCGCTGGAAGCTGAAAATGCGCCGCTGGGAGAGATAGGCATACCCCGCGCACTCAACGTATATGAAAATTATCCCTTCTGGTTTACGCTTCTCACAAAGCTGGGCTTTCGTGTGGTGCTTTCGGATAATTCATCCCACTCCATATTCGAGCAGGGCATGGAGAGCATCTCCTCTGATACCGTTTGCTATCCCGCAAAGTTGGTGCACGGGCACATAGAGAATCTGGCGAAAAAAGGGCTTAAACGTATATTTTACCCCTGCGTACCCTTCGAGCAACGGGAATACGAGGGCGCGAACAACCACTATAACTGCCCGGTGGTCACCTCCTACCCCGAGGTAATCAAAAACAACATGGAGGTGCTGGGCGATAAGGGCATTGAGTTTATAAACTTCTTTGTGGCGCTTGATGAAGTGGAGTTCATGCCCGAGAAGGTCATGAAGGAGTTCTCTCGTCTGGGCATAACGCAAGAGCAGGCGAAAGCCGCCGCCGAAGCCGCCTATGCGGAGCAGGCTGCCGTTAAGCGGGATATAGAGCGCAAGGGCGAGGAAACGGTGAAATGGCTTGAGGAAACGGGCAATACGGGAATAGTGCTTGCGGGCAGACCCTATCACATAGACCGCGAAATAAACCACGGTGTGCCCGAGCTTATAACAAGCTATGGTCTTGCCGTTTTGACGGAGGACAGCGTGGCGCATCTTGGTAAGCTACAGCGACCCATTCGCGTTATGGATCAGTGGGCTTACCACACGCGGCTGTATGAAAGCGCGGCATTTGTTGCAAAGACAAACTGCCTGCAAATGGTGCAGCTAAATTCCTTCGGCTGCGGGCTGGACGCCATAACGAGCGATCAGGTGAGCGAGATAATAACGGCGGCGGGTAAGATATACACGCTGCTCAAAATAGACGAGATAAGCCATCTGGGCGCGGCGCGCATACGCCTGCGTTCGCTTATAGCCGCGCTAAAAGAGAAGAACGAGGACGATTATACGCCCGAGGCCACGCCAGTGTATGAGCGCAAGGTGTTCACGGTGGAAATGCGCGAGAAGGGTACAATAGTGTGCCCGCAGCTTGCGCCGCTGCAATTTCAGTTTTTGAAGCAGGCATTCGACCCCACCGGCTATAACTTTAAGGTGCTCACGGAGGTGACCAAGGAGGATATAGACGTGGGGTTGAAATACGTCAATAATGACGCTTGCTATCCCACAATAATAGTGGTCGGCCAGCTTGTGAACGCCTTTATGAAGGGTACGCTCGACCCTGATAATACGGTAATAATGCTCACGCAAACGGGCGGCGGCTGCCGTGCCTCAAACTACCTCGCCTTCTTGCGCAAGGCGCTAAAGGAGGCGGGTTACCCGAATGTTGTGGTGGCCTCCATAAACTTCTCGGGATTGGAGAAAAGCCCCGGGCTCAAGTTTACGGGCGGGCTGGCGCTGCGCCTTTTGATCGCCATATCCCTTGGAGACCTGCTGCAAAAGGTGGTGCTGGCCACGCGGCCTTACGAGAAAAACAAGGGCAAAACGGACAAGCTGTTTGACACGTGGGTGGCCAAGATACAGGACATAACATTGAACAGCCGCTACTTCGGCTACCGCAAGGCGGCAAAGCAGATGGTGCGCGATTTTGAGGCAATAGAACGCACGGGCGAGGTGAAGCCGCGCGTGGGTCTGGTGGGCGAGATACTCGTGAAATATCACCCGGACGCTAACAACCACGCTATGGAGGTCATAGAGATGGAGGGCGGCGAGTGCGTAATGCCCGCGCTTATGGAGTTTTTCACATACAGCCTGTACAGCACAAAGTTCAAGCACGAGGAGATGGGCAAGAGCAAGCTGGTATACAAGGCCAGCATGTTTGGCATAGGGCTGGTGAACTGGTTTAGAAAGCCCATACAGCGCGCGCTCAGGAAGAGCAAATATTTCACGCCCTACGCGGATATAAAGCACCTTGCCGGTCTGGCGGAGGAGCTTATATCCAACGGAAACTGCACGGGCGAGGGCTGGTTTTTGACGGCGGAGATGCTGAACCTCATAGAGGAGGGCGCGCCCAACATAATTTGTGTGCAACCCTTTGCCTGCCTGCCCAACCACGTTGTGGGCAAGGGTATGATACGCGCCATGCGCGACCGTTACCCGCAGGCGAACATAGTGGCGGTGGATTACGACCCCGGCGCGAGCGAGGTGAACCAGCTCAACCGCATAAAGCTTATGATATATTCGGCATTTGAGAATATGAAGAAGTAAAGCGCGGCTTGCGGAAAATGTTCATTTTAAGTAATTAACTAGTAATAAAAAGTTTGAAATAGTGAATAAACTTATTGAATAAAACCGTGAAAAGAGATATATTAAAGGATATATCTCTTTTGTATATAAAAAAGAGCAGCGGTGCGATGAGCAAGAAGTCGTGCCTTGGGGGGATTCATGATGGGTATTAAAAGGAAGATTATTTTGCCTACTGTTTGTATTGTTGTTATAACGGCAATAATAATTCTTATGACGGCAGTTATTGTTTTCAACAATAATATAAGGCAAAATATTATGAGCGAAATTAAGGTGGAGTCTGATGTTGTGATCTCGCAGTATGAAAAAATGCTGGGAGAATCAACTCTTGTTGCACAGGTGATGGCTGCGGATAAGCAGATCATAGAAGCGATGCAAGCGAAGGATATGGCGGCGCTGGAAAAGCGCGGCAAGGAACTTCAAGATCAGACGGGAGCAGACTTCACATCCTTTGCCGATACAAACGCTATAGTGATAGCACGTGCGCACAAGGCAAACAGCTACGGGGACGATATTTCCAATCAGGAAACGGTGAAACGCGCGCTTGCGGGAGAGCTTGCCACCGAGACCGAATCTGGCACGGAGGTGAGGCTTTCCGTGCGCTCGGGAGCGCCCGTGTATAGTAACGGCGGCGAGCTTTTGGGCGTGCTGGCAACCGGATTCCGCATGGATACGGACAATTTTGTGGATGAACTGAAATGTACGGAAGATTCTGAAGTCACCGTGTTTTTGGGCGACGAGCGCATAGCCACAACTCTCAAAAATGAGGACGGCTCGCGCGCCATAGGCACCAAGGCAACCCCGGAAATAAGCGCAAAAGTTTTGGCGGGCAACCCCTACGAGGGCGAAGCGCCAATTTTGGGCAGGTCGGCTTACGCCGCTTACAACCCCATAAAAAACACGAAGGGCGAAGTTGTGGGCATGATTTTCACGGGAAAGTACACGGATACCACAATGGCGATGATGTTGCAGTTTGTGCTTATAAGCGTGGGCGTGCTGGTTGCCGCACTGGCTATTTCCATACCTCAGATAATAAAGGTGGCGCGCAGAATAACCGATCCCATAAACGAAATAGTGAAGGGTGCGGAGAGCATTGCGGTGGGCGATGTGGATGTACAGCTGGATATTGAAACGAACGACGAGATAAGCGTGCTTGCGGAGGCGTTCAACCGTATGTCCGCAAGCTCAAGAAAGCAGGCGGAGCAGATATTGCGCATATCCGGGGGGGATTATACCGTTAACGTTGAGGTGCGCAGCGAAAAGGACGCCGTGGGCAAGGCGCTTCACAATATGCTGGAGCGCAGCAATATGGTTTTCAGAAACATAAACGAATCGGCAAAACAGGTCTCCGTTGCTTCGCAGTCCATAGCTTCGGGCGCGCAGGCCACAGCGCAGGGTTCGGTTCAGCAATCTGCCGTGGTCAGCGCACTTTCAACCTCCGTGGTAAACGTTGCGGAGCAATCTAAGGAAAACGCTGCGAATGCGGACGCCGCTTCCAGGCTTATGGAGCGTATAGGCGGCGATATTGTGAGCGGTTCAGAGCAGATGGCGCGGCTCACTGAGGCCGTGAACGATATAAACGAGGCGAATAAAGCCATAAATAAGGTAATAAAGGACATAGACGACATAGCCTTTCAAACGAACATACTTGCGCTCAACGCTGCGGTGGAGGCGGCGCGCGCGGGTGAAGCGGGCAAGGGCTTTGCAGTGGTGGCAGACGAGGTGAGAAACTTGGCGGCAAAGAGCGCGGAGGCAGCAAAGGATTCTGAGCTGCTCATTTCAAACTCTGTTGAAAAAGCCAAGTTTGGCGCGGAAATAGCCACTAGCACCGCCAAGGCGCTGGAAGAGGTGGTTTCGGGTGTGGATGAAAGCAACCGCCTAGTAAAGGATATAGCGCAGGCCTCGGATGAGCAGAAGGGCGCTATGGATGAAATAAACACGGGAATAGAGCAGGTAGCGCAGGTGATTCAGCAAAATTCGGCCACGGCTGAGGAAACGGCGGCGGGCAGCCAGGAATTGAACGGGCAGGCGCAGATGCTGCGAGATCAGGTGCAGCAGTTCAAAATAAAAGATCAGGCGGCGGATTCACCAGATGCGCCGCAAGCGTTCGGAGAAGCAGAAACAGAATTGGACGACTTTAAATACTGAGGGTAAAGATAAACAGAACATCCCGTGCGCAGATGTATATGGGAGGTTCTGTTTTTTGTTGCTTATGAAAATGTGAACAGATGTTTACATTTTTCGGGAAGGTTTGCTTTGATATTTTGCCGTATTTTTATTATAATATAAGTTAATATGCTAAAATGAGAATAATACGCCGTTTATGAAGGGAAGCAATGCAGGAGTCTGATTTGATAAAGCAGGCGCAAAAGGGCGACGAGGGTGCGTTTTGTGAGCTTGTTTGTAAATATGAAAAAAGAATATACAATATAGCGTACAAATTCCTGCGCAACGAATACGACGCGCAGGACGCGGCGCAGGATTCCATTATAAAGATGTATTCCAATATACGAAAGTTTTCGTTTCAGTCCGCTTTCTCCACATGGATGTACCGCGTGACGGCCAACACCTGCCTGGACTTGCTGCGCAAAAAGAAGCCGGACACCGATCTTGAGGATTTTGAGCGCTACGCCGTAAGCAGGGACGGCAACCCGGACAGCGAGACCATAAACCGCGAGCTGGGCGAAAACATAAAGCGCGCCATACGCATGCTGCCCGAAAAATATATACCCATAATAGTATTGAAGGATATGGAGGGCATGAAGTACGAGGAGATCGCCCAAATACTGGGGATATCGGTGGGCACGGTGAAATCCCGAATATCCCGCGCGCGGGAAAAGCTTAGAGACATACTTGTGGCGCACAGGCTGATGTGATAAAAAAGCCGGCAGCGCCCATTTTTTTTGCCGCTCGAAAAAAATAATAAAAAATTTTTGCTATGTTTGTAATAAAGGGCTGCCTATGGTGGTTATTATTATTGACAAAGCAAAAAAAAGGAGTGAACTACAATATGAAAAATACAATTATAAAGAAAACTATACTCATAGCGGGCGCAGTTGCGGCGATGCTTGCCTTTGCGGCCTGCGCTCCCGCGGCGCAAAGCGCTTCAGCATCCGCGATACCCGCTGCCACAACGCAGGCGGACGCGGCGGCTGAGCCCGTGAAGGCGGAAAAGGACGTGGCCAGCATAACCGTGAGCGCAAACGAGAGCGTTAAAGTGAAGCCGGATCTGGCATATGTTGACCTGGGCGTAAAAACAACGGGCACAAGCTCGCAGGATGCGCAGCAAAAGAACGCGGCGGCGGCAACTGCAATGCTGGACGCGCTAAAGGCGCAGGGCATAGCGGAGGACGACATAAAAACCTCCTACATGAACATGTATCAGGATTATCAAGACCCCACGATGTACGCCATGGAAAATACGTTCAATGTGACGATTCGTGACATAAACAACGTGGGCAAGGTGATAGACGCGGCTATAGCGGCCGGCGCAAACTCTAGCTACTCGCTCTCGTTTGATATATCAAACAGGGACGCAGTATATCTGGAAGCGCTGGGCAAGGCAATGAAATCCGTAGGAGCAAAGGCTGAGGCCGTGGCAAAGAGCGGCGGTTATACAATAACCAGCGCTAAGGACATTGTGGAAAACGGCAGCAGCAGTTACGCGGGCAAAATGATGGAATCCGGCGTGGCGGATATGGCGGCAGCAGGAGCAGCGCCCACACCCGTTTCTCCGGGGGATATAGAGGTGTCCGCAAGCGTTACTGGTACGTATAATATAAAATAAAAAACAGCAGACTTTAAGAGGGCGGCGAGGGTCGTCCTCTTTTGCTACGTATTTGATAAAGGGCGCTCATTGTGGTAAAATAATCTATAAAAAAGTTGCTAGGAGGGTACATGGCTAAAACATTGCTGGCTATAGACGGAAACAGCCTTATGCACAGGGCGTATTGGGCGCTGCCTCAAATGAGCGACGGGGAGGGCAGACCAACAAACGCCGTATACGGCTTTTTCACTATGCTTTTTCGCATAGTGGAGGAATATTCGCCCAGCCACATAGCCGTGGCCTTCGATATGCACGAAAAAACCTTCCGGCACAGCCAGTTCGCCGAATATAAGGCGGGCAGGCGCAAAACGCCGGACGACCTCAATCAGCAGTTCGCCATATTGAAGGACGCGCTCAGTATGGCGGGCGTGGGATATATTGAGGTACCCACCTTCGAGGCGGACGATATCATAGGCACGGTGGCAAAGCACTGGGGTATGCAGACCTATATCTTCACGGGCGACCGTGACGAGCTGCAATTGATAGCGGAGGACACCTGCGTAGTGCTCACCAAGAAGGGCGTGACCGAAACGAAGCTTATGACGGCCGAGGCGCTAAATGAGGAGCTGGGCATAACGCCCGCGCAGATAACCGACCTTAAGGGGCTGATGGGCGACGCTTCGGATAATATACCGGGCGTGGCGGGCGTGGGCGAAAAGACCGCGCTCAAGCTGCTGCACGAATATGAAACACTTGAGAATCTTTACGAAAACCTTGATAAGCTGCCCAAAAACAAGCTTTTAGAAAAGCTGGAGGCCGGCAGGGAATCCGCCTTTATGTCTAAAGAGCTGGCCACTATACATGTTGATATAGAGCTTGCCGAGCGGCCGGAGCAGTTTGCCTTTGCCGGATTTGGCGGCGAAAAGCTCAGGGAGATGTTCGAAAAATACAATTTCAAAAACTTTATGAAGCGCTTTGATCTTGCGGGCGCGCCGCAGCCAAAACCGGCCGAGCCGGAGCGCGAAGTGATAACGCCGGACGGCCTGAGCCTGCTTGAGGATGCGGTGGAGTTTGCCTTCATTATGGACGGAGGCTTTGTGTTCGCGGTGGATAGCAGCAAGGAATATATACTGCCGCAAAAGCAAACGCTCTTAGACGAGGGATATGACTACCGCGAGATAGTGGAGGCCGTTGCGCCCTGCTTTAGCGGGCGCCGCGCCATAGCACACGACGTGAAGGCGTATATGCACGAATTTGCCGGGTACGGCATAGAACTAAAGGATTATTTTGACGTTATGCTGGCCGACTGGGTGCTCTCGCCCTCGCACAGCAAATATGATGTGGAAAATGTTTTTAAGCGCGCGGACATGAAGCCGGGCGCTGCCAATATGTTTCGCCTGATGGAAGCGCAGCGCGAGGAAATTGAGAAAAACGAGCTGGAAGGCGTGCTTTACGACATTGAAACGCCGCTTTTGCGCGTGCTTTTCGATATGGAGCAGGCGGGCTTTTACGTGTGTGCCGATACATTGAAGGCGCTGGGCGAAAAATACGAGGCGCAAATAAAGCTGCTCACCGAAAAGATATACGCGCTGGCGGGCACGGAGTTCAACATAAGCTCCACAAAGCAGCTGGCCGAGGTGCTTTTCGAAAAATTGGAGCTGCCCGTTATAAAGAAAACCAAGACGGGCTATTCCACCGATGTTGAGGTGCTGGAGAAGCTCTGGGGCAAGCACGAAATAATAGGCTATATAATGGAATACCGCCAGCTAACCAAGCTCAAGGGAACCTATGTGGACGGGCTTATAACGCTTATAAAGGGCGGATATATACACACCACCTTTTTGCAGGCGGCCACGGCCACGGGCAGGCTTTCCAGCATGGAGCCAAACCTGCAAAACATACCCATACGCTCCGCTCTGGCGGATGAGATACGCGAGGCGTTTTTGGCGCCCGAGGGAATGCGCATAGTTTCTGCGGACTATTCGCAGATAGAATTGCGAATACTGGCGCACATGGCGGATGATGAAAACATGAAAAAAGCCTTCCTGAACGGGGAGGACATACACGCGCGCACGGCGGCGGAGATACTGGGCAAGGATATAGGCGAGGTGACCAAGCAGGAGCGTTCGGCGGCCAAGGCGGTGAACTTTGGCATAGTGTACGGCATAAGCGATTTCGGGCTGGCACGCAACACGGGCATAACCCGCAAGGAGGCCGGACGCTACATAGAGCGCTACTTCGAGGAGTTTTCCGGCGTGGCGCGCTATATGGAGCAAATAAAGGAAAGCGCGCATAGGGACGGCTACGTGCGCACCATGTTCGGCAGGATACGCTATATAAGCGAGCTTTCTTCCGGCAATTTCAACATACGCTCGGCAGGGGAGCGCGCCGCTTTAAACACGCCCATACAGGGCACGGCGGCGGATATAATGAAAATAGCAATGAACCGCGCGGCAAAGCGGCTGGAAGGTACGGCCTCCCGCCTCGTGCTGCAGGTGCACGATGAGTTGATAGTGTACGCGGCGGCGGGCGAGGAAGGCCTGGTGGGCGATATATTGAAGGAAAGCATGGAGGGCGCGGCGCAGCTTAGCGTGCCGCTTAGTGTGAACGTGGCCAGCGGAGCCAACTGGCTGGAGGCAAAATGAAAAGGATAATAGGATTGATGGGAAACAGCGGCTCCGGCAAGAGCACGGTGGCCAAATATCTGCGGGAGCACGGCGCTAAAATAATAGATGCGGACGAGGTCTCGCACGAGGTGTGCGAGCTTGGACAGCCCGGGCTACAGCGGGTAAAGGAACGTTTCGATCCGTATTTTTTCAACGAGGACGGCAGTCTGAACCGCAGGCGGCTGGGGCGCCACGTTTTCGCCGATAAGGCGGAGCTCAAAAAGCTGGAGGACGCGCTCCACCCCATCATAATGAAGGAAGTGGAGACGCGCATGAAGGACGCCGCAGAGGAGCTTGTGGTGATAGACTGCGCGCTGCTTGTGAAGGTGGGTCTGCACGAGCTGGTGGATGAGGTTTGGCTGGTTAAGGCCGATATGGACACCAAGATAAATCGCATATGCGGGCGCGACGGCATACCCTTTGATCAGGCGATGAACCGGCTCAGGAATCAGGAGCCGGACGACGATATGATACAATACGCGCAGTGTGTGATAATGAACAATGGCTCCGTAGAGCAGCTTTTGGAGCAGGTGGAGGAATATATTGGGGCATAGCTCTGTTGGCCGAAGACGGAAAAAGACCGTCGTTTTGGTATTGATTATAATATTGGCGCTGCTTATTGCCGCCGGGGCATATTTCGTATATGAAAATATGGAGGGCAAGAGCGGCTATCCCCTCAAATATGAGGATATGATAGTGAAATACGCGGGGGAAAACGATCTCGACCCCTACTTTGTGGCGGCCGTGATACACGCGGAGAGCGGTTTTAATCCGCAGGCCGTTTCGCGCGCGGGCGCTATTGGCCTCATGCAGATAATGCCGCCCACGGGCGAATGGATAGCGGGCAAGCTGGGCGTGAGCGATTTTGACGCGAATATGCTCAAGGACCCGGAGACAAGCATACGCTTCGGCTGCTGGTATCTCAAGTTTTTGAGCGACAAGTTCGAGGGCAACAGGCAGCTTATGGTGGCGGGCTACAACGCCGGGCACAACCGCGTGGCCGAGTGGCTAAAGGACAAAGATATTTCGGACGGCGAAAGCCTCAAGGACATACCCTTCAAGGAAACAGAGGGCTATGTCAAAAATGTGGAAAAATCCTATGATAAATACAAGGAGTTTTATGAAATCGGTTAGGAGAATAATAGCGGGGGCGCTTGTGTGCGCCAGCCTGCTTTTGTGCGCCTGCGCGGGCGAGAGCGCGCCCAGCGGCGAGGCGGCCAGCGCTTCGCCCTCCGCGAATACCGTGGAGCAGATAGTAAAAAAGCCGGGCGGTGATCTTTTTATAGCGATGCCTGCGGAAATAGAATCCTTCGACCCACTTCGCGCGCAGAATGAAGACCTTATTAATCTGCTTACGCTCATATACGAGACGCCCTTGAAGTACGATGTGAACGGCAAGCTGCTTCCCAATCTGGTGGAGAGCTGGGAGGCGGACGAGGCCGGCACGCAGTTCACATTCAAGCTGCGGCAGGATGCGTATTTTTCGGACGGTACAACAAAGCTTACCGCGCAGGATGTAATATACAGCGCGGGCAGGGTGATGGCGCTGGACGGCTTTTCACTGAACGTGGGCACCGTGGACACCGGCGGGGATGGGAACACCGGAGATGGCGAGAACACTGGCGACGGCGAAGCGACAGGCAACGGCGAAAATACAGGCGACGGCGAAAATACGGCCGATACGCAGGATGGCGGCGCGGTGGACGCGCAGAGCCGCTACGGACGTTTCAGCAGATACGTGCAGAGTATGAGCGCGCCGGACGAGAGCACGGTGGTGCTTAAAATGAGCGAGCCGGGCAACGCGGCGCTCAACTTTATGACCTTTCCGGTGATGAACGAAACGCTCTCAGGCGGGGAATTGCCCGTGGGTACCGGCCCGTATAAGGTGCAGGAATATAAGGCGGGCGAGGAAATGTCGCTAGTTAAAAACGATTCATGGTGGCAGCAGCCCCCCTACATAGAAAAGATAGTGGCCAAGGCCGCGGCGGACCACAATGCCGAGCTTGATTACGTGGAGGCCAGCATAATAGACTTTGCCACAACGGATGTGCTCTATTCCTCAAAATATCGCAAGCCGGGCAAAACGCAGGTCACGGACTACATGACAAACTATTACGATTGCCTCATACCCAACCTTATAACGGACGAGCTGAAGGATGTGAACGTGCGGCAGGCCATCTCCTACGCGCTTGACAGGCGGGAGATACTTTCGACAGTGCTGCTGAATCACGGCGTACCCACGAACCTGCCCATAGCGCCCGACTTTTTCGCCTACGATTCGCGCTACAAAATAAGCGATTTCGACAGCGGGCAGGCGCGCGCGCTGCTGCACGAGTCAGGCTACGTTACGGACGAGAGCGGCGAGGGCAAAAAGCTGAGCCTGGATCTCATAGTGCTGGACGAGCGCAACGGCGCATACAAAAAAGAGGCGGCCAAGGCCATAAAAAAACAACTCAATGAGCTCTACATAGAGGTGAACATTGAAGAGCTGCACTACGAAGATTATTTGAAGCGCCTGGAGGGCGGAAATTACGATCTGGCCTATTGCAGCTTTTATATGGACATAGTGCCCGAGCTTTCCTTCATGTTCGATCAGGGTGGCAGCGGAAATTACGGGCATGTGCAGAGCGAGGAGATAACGAATGCCATAGCCGCCTGCGCAAAGGCGGTGTCGGAGGAGGATATGATAGCCGCCTACAGTGAGCTTCAAAAGGCACTTACGGAGCGCGTGCCGCAGATAGGGCTGTATTTCAGGATGAACTCCATAATAAGCGACGAGAGCATAAAGGACATAAAGGACGCGCGGCAAAACATGGTGTTTGGCACCATATCGCAGTGGTACAGCGAGTATTTTGCCGAGGTGGAGCACAAGGACATAGCGCAGGCCGCGAGGGAAGAGGGCGCGGCGGCGGAGGAAACGGCCTCCGCTTCACCCGAAGCCTCGCCCGGCGATCAGCCTACCACTTCGCCCGAAGCCTCGCCAAGCGATACGCCCACCGCGTCGGCAACGGACTACACGGGCGATCAGGCGCAGACAGAATAACAGGCGACACCGCCGCAAGCAGCGGCCGGATCAAAAATATAATCGACGCAAATAAAAAAGCGGCCGCGCAAAATGTGCGGGCCGCTTTGCTGTATAGTTTAGTTTTTGGAAATGCGGGTGAGCGCCACGGCGTGTTCCTCGTCCGCTATTGCGTGCACGTCCGTTTTGCTGTTGTTGAAATACAGTATAGTGTAGCCGTTCATGCCGCTTTCGCTTTGCGGCTCCGTATGAGTGGGGGTTCCGAAAAGCGAGGCTGCGTATTCCGTGCCGTTTATGGTGACCAGCACGGCGCGGTGCTCCCAGGTTTCACCGCCGCCGAATATCTCCGTGTATTTATCGTAATCCTCCTGCGAAACTGTTACCACCTGCGCACTGTTTTTTCCGCCTATGCGCTTCACCTTAAAATCTATCTCCGTGTTGTAATCGGTTATTTTAACGGTTTCGCCCACGGGAAACATTTTATCTATATTTTCCCAGGCGGAAAGCACGCCCTTACTGTGGTTGGTGCCCGTGTAGGCGCGGCCTATTATTTTCTTGAATTCGGCGTTTGCGCTGTTTCTTATGGCCTCGTTGGCCAACATTGCCTGCTTTGTGGCGGCATTAACCTCGCCCGTGGCGGGCAGCTCGTTGAGCTGCTGGAATTTACGCACGGCCTCCGTTGTCATATCGCTGAATTTGCCTGTGGGGCGGTAATTCAAATAGCCCAGCTCGTTCAGCTTGCGCTGCACGGCGTACACCTCGCTGCCCGTATCGCCCTTTTTCAGCGAACCGGAATCTGCCGAGGCGGCGGAGAGCAGCATGGGCGCTGTCATCAATATCAAAACAATGAATATCACTATCTTTTTCATAGCTATATTCTATAACATTTCGGCATAAAAATATATGAATTTTTGGTAAAGGCAACACCGCGCAATTCGAGCAAGCCGTAATCGCGCGCTTTTTTGTGCAATGCTTCGTCCAAAATGCTCGAAATAGCTCTGCTATTCCTGCGCTTTTGTCCTTGCTTTACGCAAAAAATCATCACGATTCCGACTACTCTCATTTGCGCGGTATTGCCTAAACGCAAAAAATTACGGCTGCTAAACGGGCGGCGTACAGCCAAATTTATTACACACTTTTCCATGCGGCGGTTGAAGTATAAAGCCGGGCATTATATAATATAGCTATGATTATTTCAGCGCTGGAGGAATGCCGCAAAAACAAGGAACGCGTAAACGTCTATATAGACGGAAAGTTTGCCTTTGCCTGCTACACAGACGTGGCGGCGGAGCAGGGTCTGCGCGTGGGCAGGGAGCTGAGCGAAGCCAAAATAGAGGAAATATCACTGGCGGACGGCGAGACTTACGCCATAAAAAAGGCAATGAGCTATGTGGCCGTGCGCCAGCGCACAAAGAGGGATATAGAGCGCAAGCTCAAGGAAAAGGAAATAGCGCCGCAGCATATTGAAAAGGCCATAGCCACGCTCACAGAATACGGCTACATAAGCGACGATGAATACGCGGAGGCCTATGCGCGGGAGCTGGCGGAGCGCTACCCCAAGCGGACGGTGAAGCAAAAGCTGCTGCAAAAGGGTATAGACAGCGCGCTTGCGGAGGCCGCCGTGCGAAATATGGACGATATGCCGCTTTTGGCGCGGCTGTATGAACGCTACGCGGAAAGATACGCCGGAGAGGAGGAGCGCAAGCGCAGTCAAAAGATAGTGCGGGCGCTCATGCAAAAGGGTTTTGACTATGGCGATATACAAAATATAATGGAAAACGGATATTATGAGGAGTGACATACTAAAGCTGCTGACGGATAGCAAGGGCTATATATCGGGCGAGGAGATAAGCGGAAAGCTGGGCATCTCGCGCGCGGCTGTGTGGAAAAACATAAAGCAGCTCAAGGAGGACGGCGGCGTGGTGGAGGCGCAGACCAACAGGGGCTACCGCCTCGTTTCGCTGCCCGATATCTTAAAACCGGAATATGTTGGCTGCTATACCGCCCGCGACATGGGCAACGTGACATGGCTCCAAAGTGTGGATTCCACCAACGACGAAGCGAAGCGGCAGGCGCGCGAGGGCGAGCCGGGCGGCGCTATATTCGTGGCGGAGACGCAGTTTGGCGGCAAGGGCAGGCTGGGCAGAAAGTGGGAGTCGGCTCCGGGGGATTCGGTGATGCTCAGCTTTTTGCTACGGCCGGACATTAGGCCGCAGCAGGCGCCCGCCTTCAACATAGCGGCGGCGCTGGGCATAGTGCGCGGCATAGAGCGCGTGTGCGGAATATCCGCAGGCATAAAGTGGCCGAACGACGTTGTGTATGACGGAAAAAAGCTGTGCGGCATACTGACGGAAATGACCTCCGATATGGACACCGTGGAGTATGTGGTGTGCGGCATGGGCACCAATGTGAATCAGGCCTCCTTTCCCGAAGAGATAGCGCACAAGGCCACCTCGCTTCGCATTGAAACGGGCGAGAGGGTGGACAGGCTGAGGCTGTGCGCCGCGTATATAGAATGCGTGGAGGAGATTTTTGCGATGTATATGGAGCGGGGCATGGGCGCAATAATGGCGGAATACAGGGAGCGCAGCGCAATACTGGGCAGCGAGGTGCGTGTGCTGGGGCTCAAACAGGAATATTCGGGTATATGCCGTGGCTTTGATGAGGACGGCGGGCTGATAGTGGAATGCGAGGACGGTCGGCGTGTTTTCAACGCGGGCGAAGTATCTGTAAGAGGAGTGAACGGTTATGTATGAGGGCAGTATAACGGATGTCGCCGGTTTGTTGGTGGGGCATGCGCAGGATACGGTGGGTTTGACGGGCGTTACGGTGGTGCTGGCCAGAAACGGCGCGGTATGCGGCGTGGACGCGCGAGGCAGCGCGCCGGGAACGCGCGAGACGGATTTTATGGCGCAGGGAAAAACTGTGGAGCAGGCGAATGCCGTGCTGCTGGCGGGCGGAAGCGCCTTTGGCCTTTCGGCGGCGGATGGAGTAATGGCCTTTTGCGAGCACTATGAAATGGGCGTGATGACGCCCAATGCCTTTGTGCCCATTGTTCCCGCGGCGGTGATATACGATCTCGGCTATGGCAAGAGCGACGTGCGGCCCAACGCGGGCATGGGCTACGCCGCCTGTGTGAACGCGGGCAAAACGGTGCAGCAGGGCAGCATCGGTGTGGGCATTGGCGCGACGGTGGGCAAGGCGCTGGGTATGCAATATTGCCAGAAGGGCGGGGTGGGCACGGCCAGCATAACTTTGGCGGATGGCGTTACGGTGGGCGCGCTGGTGTGCGTGAACGCCTTTGGCGACGTGGTGAAAAAGAACGGCAGCATACTGGCCGGAGCCTTCAAGGACGGCAAGCACATAAACACGGCGGATTATATGATGAAGAATGTGGTGGATACGCGCTTTTTGCAGCATGCCAACACCACTATAGGCGTGGTGGCAACGGACGCGAAGCTAACGAAGGACAAGGCGGCCAAGCTGGCGCAGGCCTCGCACGACGGCCTGGCGCGTTCCATAGTTCCCGTGCATACCGAGATGGACGGGGATACGCTTTTTGGCCTTTCGTACGGCGAAAAGCAGGGCAACCACAACAATATATGCATAGCGGGCGCGGAGGCGGTGCGCCGCGCCGTGGTTAACGCTGTGATGGCAATAATAGCCGCAGGGAGCAAAGCATGATAATAGGTGCGGGAATAGACATAATGCTCATAAGCCGTATGGAGAAAAGCATGGAGAGCCGGGCGTTCGCGGAAAAGGTGTTTTCTGAGGCGGAGCTGGAATATATAGACACCAGACGCGGAGAGGCGCAGACGGCAGCGGGTATCTTTTGCGCAAAGGAGGCCTTTTTGAAGGCGCTGGGGAAGGGAATAGGCAGCATACCCCTTTCCAAAATAGAGGTGCTGCATACGGAGGCGGGTGCGCCATATATAAATTTCAACACCGACAAAAAAATCCATCTCAGCATATCGCATATGGGCGATATAGCGATCGCGCAGGTAATTTTGGAGGATATATAAATGTATAATGTTTTGACGGCCGGCCAGATGCGGGATGTGGACTCGTACATGATAAACGAGATGCGCATTCCCGGCCTTTTGCTTATGGAAAACGCCGCCATGGGTGTGGCGGGTGCCATTATGAAGGAGAGCGCTCCCTGCGTGGTACATGTTTTTTGCGGTACGGGAAACAACGGCGGGGACGGGCTAGCCGTGGCGCGCCAACTGCTTGTGAACGGCTATGACGTATACGTGGCGGTGGCCGGTGATAGAGAGAAATTTACGCCGGACGCGGCCGCAAACTTTGCCATGTTTGAAAAGCTGGGCGCACGCACGCTCTGCTTCACCGATATTTCAGAGCTCGAAAGCTGGGGTGCTCCCAGAGCAGATATTGTGGTGGACGCGATCTTCGGAACCGGCCTCACGCGTGAGGTGTACGGTTTTTACAAGGATGTCATAGAGCACATAAACACGAGTGGAGCGACCGTAGTGAGCGTGGACATTCCCTCGGGTGTGAACGCGGACAACGGCGCGGTGCTGGGCGACGCTGTGGCGGCAGACATAACGGTCACCTTCCAATACCCCAAGGTCGGCCACTTCCTCTTTCCGGGGCGGTATTGCCGGGGCAGGCTGGAGGTGGTGCGCATAGGAGTGGACGAGGGCTGCGGCGTACCCGCCGGAAACGGAGTTTTTGCCTACACCAGCGCGGACGCGGCCATATCGCTTGAGAGGCGAGAGCAGGACGCAAACAAGGGAAGCTACGGCAGGCTGCTTGTTATAGCGGGCAGTCAGGGTATGGCGGGCGCGGCTGTTTTGACCTGCCGTGCGGCTTCGCGCGCGGGCGCGGGTCTGGTTACGTTGGCCTCCACGGAAGAAGCAACCTGCGTGGCACAAAACAACGTACCCGAGGCCACCTGCAAAATTTTGAGTGGCGAGGAGGGAGTGCTGGGCAGACGAAGTGTTTTTGACATAGCGCGCATAATAAAGGGCAAGACGGCGGTCGCCATAGGGCCCGGCCTTGGCGCGGGCGAGGGAGTTACCGAGGCGGTGGAGCACGTGATAAGAGATTACGCGCTGCTCAAGGTGCTGGACGCGGACGCTATAAACGCCATTGCCGGCCGGCCGGGGATACTGCTGGAGCGGGCGGGCGAAATAATACTCACGCCGCACCCCAAGGAATTTGCGCGGCTCATAGGCAGCAATTTAGAGCATGTGCTCTCGGATTCGCTGGAGCTGGCGCGCGGCTTTGCGCAAAAATACGGCGTTACGCTTGTTTTGAAGGGAGCGACCACCGTGGTAGCGGCGGCGGACGGGCGCGCGGCGCTTGTGGCGGCGGGCAGCCCGGGCATGGCCAAGGGCGGCAGCGGTGATGTGCTCACCGGCATAATAGGCGGCTTTGCGGCGCAGGGAATGGGTGCTTACGAGAGCGCGCTCAAGGGCGTATACATTGCGGCAATGGCGGGCGAGGCGGCGGCAGCGGCGCACGGCGAATATTCCACCGGACCCATGGAGACCGTGGAGAATATAGGCAAAGCGATAGGCGACGCGCTTCAAAACGACGCGCACCACAAGGCGCAATGGTATGACGTGGAGATAGTAGCGGCGGCGGAGGAAGAAGAAACTGCGGAGCAGGATCTGAGCCAAACTATTACGGGTGCGCCTCCCATGCAGGAAAAGGCGCAGGAAGCCCCGGCGGTAAACAAGTTTGAGGAAACGCTTGTGGGCGCGCCGCCCCTCATATCAGAAAAGACGGCGGAGCAGGCGCTGGCCGAAATAGAGGCGCACGAGCGCACGCAGGAGATAAGCAGGGAAAAAATAGACGAGGCGAACAAAGCGTCCAAGGCTGACGAGCCTACCAGAAGGAGGATCGGTTAAAAACGCAAAATATAATATACGGGTTGATTTTATATATATAGTATTATAATATAGATATCAGGGGAAAAACTACTATATATTGGAGGTATTCTATGGAAAAGTTTTTTAAACTGAGTGATAACAAAACCAATTTTCGTACGGAAGTTATCGCGGGCTTCACAACTTTCTTCACAATGGCTTACATCATCTTCGTAAATCCCGGCTTGCTGTCTCAGGCGGGCATGGATTTTAACAGCGTTACAATGGCCACCTGTATTTCGGCGGCCATAGGCACTCTACTCATAGGTCTGATGTCAAACTATCCTTTCGCGCAGGCTCCCGGCATGGGGCTCAACGCCTTCTTTGTTTTCACCGTGGTATTCGCCATGGGCTGGCAATGGGAGGGCGCGCTGGCTGCCGTTTTCATTTCCGGCGTGATATTTATAATAATAACACTCTCGGGCGCTCGCGGCAAAATATTGAACGCCGTACCGCGTGACATGAAATATGCCATAGGCGCGGGCATCGGCCTTTTCATCGCGTCCATAGGCCTTAAAAACGGGCAGATGATAAGCGTTTCCGAATCCGGCTTCTTCATTGGCAGCCTCACCGATCCGCATATGCTGCTCTGCATAATCGGCCTTGTTTTGACCATCATACTTATGCTGCTCAAGGTCAAGGGCGGTATACTCATAGGCATAGTGGTGACCGCCGTTATAGGTATGGTCATGCCGGACGGGCAGGGCGGCACCATAACAAATGTTTCGGGCTTGCAGCTCACACCGCTTGCGATAGGCGGTTTCGCGGCCTTTGCGCTGATGCTGCTCTTCGTCATAATTTGGGGCGTCAGCAAAAAGAAGATCGCCGGAATACTGGCGGGCGTGTGCCTTGCGGGCACGATTGTGCTGCTCATAGCAAACTTTGCCTCGGGTGAGGCCACAATGTCGCTGGCACCCACCTTCATGAAGATGGACTTCGCGGCGATGTTTGTTGGACCGACGATAGTTGTGCAGGTTATATCCTTCATAACGGTGGTGCTGGCATTCCTTATGATAGACATGTTCGACACTATGGGAACAATAATAGGCACGGCCGAAAAAGCGGGTTATCTTGATAAGGACGGAAACCTGCCCCGCGCCAACAAAGCGCTCATGGCGGACGCTATTGCCACTGCGGCGGGCGCGGTTCTGGGTACATCCACCGTTACTACATACGTAGAGAGCGTTTCGGGCGTAAACGAGGGCGGCCGCACCGGCCTTACCTCCGTTGTGGTATGCATACTATTCGTGCTTTCCATGATATTCCTGCCCATAGCGGGCATAATTCCCGCGGCGGCCACCGCTCCGGCATTGCTGGTTGTGGGTGTGCTCATGATGTCTCCGCTAAAGAAGATAAACTGGGACGATTTCTCTATAGCCGCTCCTGCTTTTCTCACCATACTGCTCATGCCGCTCATGACCTCCATAACGGACGGTATAGCCTTTGGCTTCATAGCTTATGCTATATGCAAGGTTTTCACAAAGCGCGCCAAGGAAGTTGGCGGTATAATGTGGGGAATAGTTGTTTTGTTCATAATATACTATATTATGAGGGCTGCTGTTATAGGCTGATATCTTGCAAAAAAAGGTCGGCGGAGTTGCTCCGTCGGCCTTTTATCTTTGACGGGGACTGTGTTATAATGATACGGTGATATTGCGGAGTACGCTCCGGTTTACAAAAAAGGGAGGAGATACTATAATGAAAGTTGCTCTGATAATGGGATCGAAAAACGATTATCCGGTGCTGGAGAGCGCCGTTAGCACATTGAAGGAATTTGGCGTGGAGGTCGAGGCGCGCGTTATGTCGGCGCACAGAACGCCCGAGGCGGCGGCCGATTTCGCCAAAAACGCCAGGGCGAACGGCTTTGAGGTGATCATTGCCGCGGCTGGCAAGGCGGCGCACCTGGCCGGCGTTATTGCCGGGCATTCAACGCTGCCCGTCATAGGTCTGCCAGTGAAATCCTCTCTGATGGACGGCCTTGATTCGCTGCTTTCCACGGTGCAGATGCCGGACGGCATACCCGTGGCCACAGTGGCGGTGAACGGAGCGAAAAACGCGGCGCTTTTAGCGGTGCAGATACTTTCGCTAAAATACGGCGAGCTGGCGGACAAGCTGCAAAAATTCAAGGATGATATGGCGGCGGGCGTTGCCGCGGCGGACGCGGCGCTTCAAAACGAACTCAAATAAAAATTTTATATATGGGAGATCAAAAACAATGGTGAAAAAAGGCGAGCAGCTTTACGAGGGTAAGGCCAAAAGGGTATACGAAACGGACGATCCGGATTACGTGATAGTGGACTACAAGGACGACGCCACCGCTTTCAACGGGCTCAAAAAGGGAACTATAGTGGGCAAGGGCGTGGTGAACAACCGCGTTTCCAACCACATGTTCAAAATGCTGGCGGAAAAGGGCATACCCACGCATTTGGTGGAGGAGATTTCCGACCGCGAGACCATCGTGAAAAGGGTGGAGATCGTGCCGGTTGAGGTTATCGTGCGCAATATAGCGGCGGGCAGCCTTTCCAAACGTTTGGGCATACCCGAGGGCACAAAGCTCAAGAAAACGGTGCTGGAATACAGCTACAAGGATGACGAGCTGGGCGATCCCATGATAAACGATTACCACGTTTACGCGATGGAGCTGGCAACACCCGAGGAAATGGAGAAGATAGCTAAATATTCCTTCATGGTGAACGACATAATGACGGAATATTTGAAGCAGTTTGGTATAGAGCTCATAGATTTCAAGCTGGAATACGGCCGTTTTCACGGCGACATAGTGCTGGCGGACGAGATATCGCCCGACACCTGCCGCTTCTGGGACAGCAAAACGGGCAAAAAGCTGGATAAGGATCGTTTTCGTCAGGATCTTGGCGATGTTGAGGACGCGTATCAGGAGATACTTTCGCGTCTTATGGGCAAATGATTTTTGAAATAAAACGGGGGTGTGTATGTCTATAAATTATAAGGACGCGGGCGTGGATGTGGAGCGCGGCTACGAGGCGGTGCGCCTCATAAAAGAGCACGCGCAAAAAACATTCGACGGCAATGTTATAACCGATCTGGGCTCCTTCGGCGGTATGTATGATATCGGCGGAGGGCAGGTGCTCGTTTCGGGCACGGACGGCGTGGGCACAAAGCTAAAGGCTGCGTTCGCGCTCAACAAGCACGATACGGTGGGCATAGACTGCGTGGCGATGTGCGTAAACGATGTGGTGTGCCTGGGCGCAAGGCCGCTGTTTTTTCTAGATTATATAGCCACCGGCAAGCTGGTGCCGCAGACCACCGCCGAAATAGTGAAGGGCATATCGGACGGGTGTATAATGTCCGGATGTGCGCTGGTGGGCGGCGAAACTGCCGAAATGCCCGGCTTTTACGAGGACGGCGAGTATGACATGGCCGGCTTCTGCGTGGGCATGGTGGCGCGCGACGATGTTATAAACGGCAGCGGCATAACGGCGGGCGATACGCTTATAGGCATAGCCTCGAGCGGCATACATTCCAACGGCTTTTCGCTGGTGCGTAGGTTGTTCGCGATGGACGATACGCTCAGGACGGAGACTTACGAGGGCATCTCGTTGGGCGAAATGTTCCTCACCCCCACCAAGATATACGTTAAGCCGGTACTTAAATTGATATCGGATGTTGCAGTGAAGGGGCTTGCGCACATAACGGGCGGCGGCTTCATAGAAAATATACCGCGTATGCTGCCGGAGGGAATAGGCGCAAAGATACAGCTAAAAAGCTGGGATATGCCGCCTGTGTTCCGTTTGCTGGTGGGGCGCGCCGGGCTTTCGGACGACGAGGCATACAACACCTTCAACATGGGCATAGGCATGGTGGCGGCAGTGCCCAAGGAGCAGGCGTCCGCCGCGCTCAGTTCGCTAAAGGCAAGCGGAGAGAGTGCGTTTATAATAGGCGAAGCTATCTCCGGCGAGGGCGTTACGCTATGCAAATGAAGCAGTTTGCCGTGTTTGCCTCGGGCGGAGGAACGGATTTTCAATCGCTCATAGACGCGGTGGAGGACGGCCGCATAAAGGCGAAAATATGCCGCCTGATCGCGGGCAAGCCGGACATATACGCTATAGAGCGCGCCAAAAACGCGGGCATACCCGTTACCGTGGTGAAAAAGAGCGATTACGCGACGGCGGAGGCCTTCGATGAAGCCACGCTGGCCGCGCTAAACGAAGCGGCGGCCGATTTTGCCGTACTGGCGGGCTATTTGAGCATAATTGGCCCAAAGACCATAGCGGCTTACAAAAACCGCATAATAAACGTGCATCCCGCCCTTATACCCAGCTTTTGCGGCATGGGCTACTATGGCGGCAGAGTGCACAAGGCGGTGGTGGAATCGGGCGTGAAGATATCGGGAGCCACTATACATTTTGTGGATGAGGTGGCCGATCACGGGCCCATAATAATGCAGGAGGCCGTGGCGGTGCGCTTTGAGGATACGCCGGAGGACGTTGCGGCGCGCGTGCTCGCTCTGGAGCACAACATGCTGCCACGCGCGGTGGCGCTCATGGCGGAGGGAAGGCTTTCTGTGCAGGGCGAACGTGTGAAGGTTTCGGAATAAATAAAAGGTACGTACGGGCGTTTTCGCCCTAAGCAATAAAATAAATTTCGGGAGTGTGAAAAATGAAGAAAGTTATAGCGGGAACCGGTTTTATGATAATGGGAGGGCTGCTTATATTGGCGGCGACGCTGTCCGCGGCCATATTGTCCTCGGGGATCACCGAATGGTGGAGCAATCTGGGCAAATTCGGCACGGCGATAATAGATAACATACCCGTAATAGCCATGCTGGGCGTGGGCATCGTTTTTGTGGTGATAGGCGCGGTCTATGCTTTTTCCACAGCGCTGGGCGGCGGCGCGAGCTACGGCAGGTTTGAGGAGGATGAGGAGAGCGAATATCCCCATCAGGCAAACGTGCAGCAGCACGAGCCCCGGCACTATGAACAGCCCACAGCAAGGCGCGGCAGCGTTGCGCGCAGGGAGTTCAAGCCCAAGGAATTTGAAGAGTTTGAGCTGGGCGATCTTGAAATAGAGCAAAAGCCGGAGGACGAGGAATAAAATATCCCCGTTCTTTGCGGATAAAAAAGAGTTTTTTTGCGGCAGGGTCTGCGCTGCGCCCTTGGGTGCGGCGCGTTCCTGTCGTGCGGGTTTCTATCTATTATTTGGAGGGCATATAATGGCGAAGAGGGCGTTTTTGAGCGTGTTTGACAAGACGGGCGTGGTGGAGTTTGCGCGAGAGCTGGAACGATTGGGTTTTGAGATACTGTCTACGGGCGGTACGCAAAAATCACTCGCGGACGCGGGCATAAAGGTGGTAAACGTTTCGGAAATAACGGGTTTTCCCGAGTGCCTGGACGGCAGGGTGAAGACGCTGCATCCCAAGATACACGCGGGCATACTGGCAATGCGCGGCAACCCGGTGCACATGCAGCAGCTGAATGAGCTGGGCGTGGAAACCATAGACGTTGTGGCGGTGAACCTGTACCCCTTCAAGCAGACCGTTTCCAAACCGGACGTAACGCTGGAGGACGCCATAGAAAACATAGATATAGGCGGGCCCACAATGCTGCGCGCGGCGGCCAAAAACTGGCAGGACGTGGCGGTGATAGTGGACGCGGCGGATTATGACACGGTGCTTACAGAGCTTAGAGAGGGCGGCGTTTCCAAGGAGACAAAGTTTTACCTCGCGGCGAAGGTGTTCGAAAATACGGCGGCCTACGATGCGCTCATAGCGGGTTATCTGCGCGAAAAATCGGGCGCGGATATGCTTCCCGAAAAGCTCACCATAACGCTTGAAAAGCAGCAGGAGATGCGCTACGGCGAAAACCCGCACCAGAGCGCGGCGTTTTACCGCGAACCGCTGGCGGTGGCGGGCAGCCTGGCAAACGCGGAGCAGCTCAACGGCAAGGAGCTTTCCTTCAACAATATAAACGACGCGGCGGGCGCCCTCGATACGCTGCGCGAATTCACCGAAACCACGGTGGTGGCCGTGAAGCACGCCAACCCCTGCGGTGTGGGCAGCGGCGTTGATGCGCACGAGGCCTACATGAAGGCTTACGAATCCGATCCGGTTTCCATATTCGGCGGTATAGTTGCGGCCAACGTGGAGATAGACGAAAAAACGGCGGAGGAAATGGCAAAGATATTCCTCGAAATAATAATAGCACCCTCATACACGGAGGGCGCGCTTCAAATACTGAAGCAAAAGAAAAATCTGCGCGTACTGCGCCTGCCCGATCTCACGGCGGCACCGCCCGCGCACGCCTTCGACGCAAAAAAGGTGCTGGGCGGTATGCTGATACAGGACGTGAATCGCGGTTTGCTGGAGGATGAGCTGAAGGTGGTAACAAAGCGTGAACCAAGTGCGGCGGAGCTTAAAAACCTCGAATTTGCGTTCAAGGTGGTAAAACACACCAAGTCAAACGGTATAGTGGTGGCGAAGGACATGGGCACGCTGGGCGTGGGCCCGGGTCAGACCAACCGCATATGGGCGGCGGAAATGGCGCTGGAGAGAAGCGGCGAAGCTGCCAAGGGCGCCGTGCTGGCTTCGGACGCATTCTTCCCGTTCGACGATTGCGTGGAGGTGGCGGCGCAGGCGGGAATAACGGCAATAATACAGCCGGGCGGCTCCATACGCGACGAGGATTCCATAAAGAAATGCGACGAATACGGCATAGCGATGGTGTTCACGGGAATAAGGCACTTTAAGCACTAATTAATAATTAAGAATTAAGAATGGTTGTATCGCCTGCGGCGATGAATTTAAATTGTCCGCGAAAGCGGACTCATTCATTATTAATTCTGCATTATTAATTCTTAATTTGAAAAAGCGAGGGTTTATGAAGATATTGATAGTGGGCGGCGGCGGCAGGGAGCATGCCGTTGCTTGGAAATTGAAGCAGAGCAAGAGGGATGTGCAGCTTTATTGCGCGCCGGGCAACGGAGGAATTGCGGAGCTGGCCGAGTGCGTGGATATAAAGGCGACGGACGTTTCGGGCATGGTAGACTGGGCGAAGGAGAACGCTATGGACTTGGTGTTTGTAGCGCCGGACGATCCGCTTTCCATGGGCATGGTGGACGCGCTTAACAGTGCGGGCATTCGTGCCTTTGGGCCAACCAGGGCGGCGGCGGAAATAGAGTGGTCTAAAGCGTATTCCAAAGAGCTTATGCAAAAATACGGCATACCCACGGCAGCCTTTGCGGCCTTTGATGATGCGCAGGAAGCTCTTGCGTATTTGGAAACGGCCGCTATGCCCATAGTGGTGAAGGCGGACGGGCTGGCGCTTGGCAAGGGCGTGCTCATATGTGAGACGCGCGAGCAGGCACGGCAGGCCGTGGAAGACATAATGGTGAAAAAGCAGTTTGGTGAGGCGGGCGCGAGGGTGGTCATAGAAGAATTTATGACCGGGCCGGAGGTTTCCGTGCTGGCCTTCTGCGATGGTAAGACCATACTTCCCATGCTGTCCGCACAGGATCACAAGCGCGCCTACGATAACGACGAGGGGCTTAACACCGGCGGTATGGGCACCTTTGCGCCCTCGCCCAAATATACGGACGAGGTGCGGGGATTTTGCGAGCGTGAGGTGTTCCAAAAAACGGTGGACGCGCTCAACGCGGAGGGTAGACCCTTCAAGGGCGTTATATTCTTCGGGCTGATGCTCACGCCGGGCGGCCCTAAGGTGCTGGAATACAACGCGCGGTTGGGAGACCCCGAGGTGCAGAGTGTTTTCATGCTGCTTGAGACCGATCTGATGGATATAATAGACGCCGTTATAGATGGCGGGCTGGATAAGATAGAAATGAAGTGGAAGCAGGGCAGCGCGGTTTGCGTGGTTATGGCGTCGGGCGGTTACCCGGGCAAATACGAGACGGGCAAGCTCATTAACGATCTTGGCGCTGTGGCGGACGGCGTGGTGGTGTTCCACGCGGGTACAAAGCAAACGGCCGATGGCATCGTCACCGCGGGTGGGCGAGTGCTGGGCGTTACGGCCACGGGAAGCGATATTGCGGCTGCGCGCGCTACGGCCTACGCAAACGTGGAAAAAATAAAGTTCGAAGGCGCGTTTTGGCGCGGCGATATAGGCATAAAATAGAGGCTTAAAAAAACTGCTACATCATATTGTATTATTTATGATATAATAGTATAGATATGGGGTTTGGCAGTTTTTATTTGCCGTTTTGCGGAAAATGTGGTTTTGCCGCACTGCAAATGGTCTGCCCTGCCGATATAATATAAATTGAACAACGCCGGATGGCTCGCCGCTGTTTTGGGTGGGTTTTTGCGGTTATAAAGAGCGCAATAGAAGTTTTTTGGGAGGACGTAATGGTTAAATCATACACTGCCAGCGACATTCAGGTGCTGGAGGGGCTGGACGCGGTGCGCCGCCGCCCGGGAATGTATATAGGTACCACCAGCTCGCGCGGGCTGCACCATCTGCTGTGGGAAATAGTGGACAACGGAATAGACGAGGCCGCGAACGGCTACGCGAACAAGCTGGCAATAACACTGCACGCGGACGGCTCTGTCACCGTGGAGGACAACGGGCGCGGCATACCAACGGGCATGCACCCGGAGCTCAAGGTTTCGGGCGTGGAGGTCGTTTTCACGCAGCTTCACGCGGGTGGTAAATTCAACAACGAAAACTATGCCTACTCGGGCGGTCTGCACGGCGTGGGCGCTTCGGTGGTGAACGCGCTTTCCCGCTGGCTCAAGGTGGAGGTATACCAAAACGGAAGGATATATTTTCAAGAGTACGACACCAAAACGGATTCCAAGGGCAAGATGCAGGTGGGCAAACCCGTTTCTCCCCTCAAGGAGATAGGCGAAACCAAAAAACACGGCTCCAAAATAACATACATGCCGGACGATACCGTTTTCGACGATGTTGAAATGAACTACGATACGGTGAAACGCCGTCTGAGGGAACTGGCCTTCCTCACGAAGGGGCTGAAGATAACACTTACAGATGAACGCCAACTGGTGAACGGGCGGCCGAAGAGCTCCACATACGAATACGCGGGCGGCATAGTGGATTTTGTGCTATATCTAAACCGCGAGCGTTCGCCGCTGCACGACGCGCCCGTGTATATTTCGGGCAGCCGAAACGATATACTGGTGGAGATCGCCATGCAATACAACGCCAGCTACACGGAGAGCATATTTTCCTACGTGAACAACATACCCACCACGGAGGGCGGCGCTCACGAAACAGGCTTTAAGGCGGCGCTCACCAAGGTGATGAACGATTACGCGCGCGGCGCGGGTTTGCTGAAGGAAAAGGAAGCGAACCTGGCGGGCGAGGATTTCCGCGAGGGGCTGTG
>CAYXFB010000020.1:0-38381 GCA_964464145.1 uncultured Christensenella sp. | reverse complement strand
CAGCTGAGCTATGCTCCCACACATTTGCACCGTTTTTTTCGAGTGCTTGTTTATTCTATAACATTTAGCCGAATGTGTCAATATCATTTTTCAAAAAAATTTGCACTGAGCAAAAGATATAAGGAAAACGCTCATTTTATGCGGTTTTCCCGCCGCGCTCACGAGACGGGAAACCGCTATTTGGTGTGTTTTACCTAAAGGATTTCGTGTATATTTCCACGCAGTCCTCTTCGGAAATGGGGTGCGGATCTTCATCGAACATGCCGCCCATTGTGAAGCGCGCGTTCTTGGCGAACTTGAGCATTTCGTCCGCCTTTATGCCATAGTCGGACATTTTTATGTCGCCCACGCCGCAGGCCGCCTGAAGCTCCGTGAGTGCGGTCACAAAGTCCATAGGATCGTTCGCGTCCTTCTTGCCCATTGCCACAGCCATGTCTATCATGCGCTGGTCGCAGGCGCCGCTCTTGGCGAAGAATGTGAAGTATTCGCGGCTTATGAGAAGCAGGCCGGCACCGTGCGGCAGATCGGGGTAGTAGGCGCTCAGGGCGTGCTCCATCGCGTGCTCTGAGGTGCAGCCCGCCGTGGACTGTACGAAGGCGCCCATTAGGTTGGCCAGCATCATTTTTTCGCGCGCGGCGAGGTCTGAGCCGTCCGCCACGGCGGCAGCGAGGTTTTCCGCCACAAGGCTGACTCCCTTTAGGCTGTACATATCGCTTATGGGCGTGGTGTGTATGTTCAGATAGCTTTCAGCGCAGTGGAAGAATGTGTCAAAGCCCTGGAAAGCTGTGAGAAGCGGGGGAACGGAAACCGTGAGCTCCGGATCCAGCACGGAGAGCACGGGGAAGGTCTTTTCGTAGCCGAAGCCTATTTTCTCGTTTTTGTCCTCATCCGTTACGACCGCCCAAGGGTCTGATTCGGAGCCTGTACCCGAAGTCATGCCCACCACCACAACGGGGAAGGGATCGTTAGCTATGGGCTGGGCTTTGCCCGTGCCTGCGGGTATATAGTCCCAATAATCGCCATCGTTGGTGCACATTATGGATATGGCTTTGGAGGCGTCGATAGTGCTGCCGCCGCCCAGCGCCAATATGAAGTCGCAGCCCGTTTCACGCGCCTTGGCCGCACCCTCCATAACGCTTACGCGAGTGGGGTTGGGCTGTATGCCAGCAAATTCCTCGTAAGCGACACCGGCAAGCCTGAGCTGTTCTTCCACGCGATCCAAATAGCCGAATTGCTTGGTGGATTTTCCGGCCGAAAGCACTATGAGCGCCTTTTTGCCGGGAAGCTGCTGCTTGTGCAGCTGAGAGAGCTGTCCTAGGCCGAAGAGAACCTTTGTGGGGATATAATACTGAAATGTCATTAGATACCTCCTGGTATATTTATTACTTTTTTATACTAATTCCATTTAAAAACATAAGGTGAATTCAGCCTTTGGCGGAAGAGAATATGCCCTGGGGCATTTATGTTTTTATAGTGCGACAGCACGTTTGGAATTGCATGAGACGTGGCCGCATAGCGGCACTGCGCAATTTTGCGCAGTATTTCAAATTAAAGATTTTAATTTGAAATTAGTATTAGAACAAGCCTTCTATTTCGCCCTGCTCATTTACTGTGATGTTTGTTGCCGCAGGCACCTTGGGAAGTCCCGGCATACGCATTATATCACCGCAGAGCACAATTATGAAGCCCGCACCCGAATTTAGCTTTATATCGCGCACGGTAAAGCGGTAGTCCTTGGGGGCGCACAGCTTTTTGGGGTCGTCCGAAAAGCTGTATTGCGTTTTGGCTATGCAAACGGGCAGGTTGGTGTAGCCGTTTTTCTCCAGCAGATCGATCTTCTTTTGCGCCGTGCTGTCAAAATCCACAGTGTCCGCGCGGTATATCTTCCATGCCAGCTCGCGTATCTTGGCGCGTATGGGCTGGGCGTAATCGTAAGGGTGAGAGGGGAGGCTGTGCGTGGAGATGGCGCCCGAAACGGCCTTCGCAAGCTCGGTCGCGCCCGCGCCGCCCTCCTCCCAGGCGTTGCACAGCGCATAGGGCACTCCCAGCTTATCAAGAAGTGCGCCAAGCTGGGCTATCTCCTCCGGTGTGTCCTGAGAAAAACGGTTTATTGCCACCACCACGTTGAGGCCGTAGTGCTTTTTGAGATTGTTTATGTGGCGCTTTAGGTTGGGGAAGCCCGCCTCAACGGCCGCCGTGTCTGGCAGCGAGAGCTGATCTTTTTCCACGCCGCCGTGATATTTGAGCGCGCGCAATGTGGCTACCACCAAGACCGCGTTGGGCCATATATCGGCATTGCGGCATTTTATGTCCAAAAATTTCTCCGCGCCGAGGTCCGCTCCAAAGCCGGCCTCGGTCACTGTGTAGTCGGCAAGGCGCATTGCCATCTTGGTGGCGGTGACGCTGTTGCAGCCGTGCGCTATGTTGGCGAAGGGCCCGCCGTGCATGAATACGGGTGTGTGCTCCAGCGTTTGCACCAGATTGGGCATGAGCGCGTCCTTCAAGAGAGCCGCCATTGCGCCGCCCGCCTGTATATCGCCGGCGAAAATGGGCTCTGATTTGCTGTTGTAGCCTATGGTTATGCGATTGAGGCGGTTTTTGAGGTCGTTCATATCCGTTGCCATGCACAGTATGGCCATTACCTCGCTCGCCGCCGTTATGTCGAAGCCGTCCTCGCGCGGCACGCCGTCAAGCTGCCTGCCAAGGCCGCACACTATGTTGCGGAGCTGGCGGTCATTCATGTCCATGCAGCGGTGTATTGTAACGCTATGTATGTTTATGCCGAGCTCGTTGCCGTGGTGTATGTGATTGTCCAGCATGGCGCAGAGCAGATTGTTTGCTGAGGTTATGGCGTGTATATCGCCCGTGAAGTGCAGGTTTATATCCGTCATGGGTATGGCCTGCGCGTGGCCGCCGCCCGTGGCACCGCCCTTCACGCCGAATACCGGCCCTAGGGAAGGT
Source organism: uncultured Christensenella sp. (assembly GCA_964464145.1). Classification (GTDB taxonomy): domain Bacteria; phylum Bacillota; class Clostridia; order Christensenellales; family Christensenellaceae; genus UBA5399. The sequence goes on along the minus strand of CAYXFB010000020.1, from coordinate 35,420 downwards.
TCCCGCAGGGCGAGCGCGCAATTCATTCCCAGCCTGCGCATGCCGTCCGCAAGGCCTATTGAAACGGTGGTCTTTCCCTCGCCCGCGGGCGTGGGGGTCATGGCGGTCACCAGTATGAGTTTGCCCGGTTCCCTTTCGGCGAGACGGTCAAAAACGTCCAGCGATATCTTGGCCTTATAGCGTCCGTAGGTGTGCAGCTCTTCTTCCTTTATGCCTACGCTCTGAGCCACCTCGTTTATTTTAAGCGGGGTGGCGGACATTGCAATTTCTAAATCTGTATTCATATTATATTTAGGTATCTCCCGGTGTTTTTTTGTCGCGCAGTGGCATATAATGTGCTTTTCAAACCATATTGCGCTTTACTAATACTATATGAAGTATTATAATACAAGTGCAGGAAAAAACAAGCACTTTATATGGGAGATGATGAATTGGAGAGCTCGCAGCTCGATTTTTTTTGGATAGACGGTAAATATTACGGCGGGGACCAAAAGTGGCACAGCCGGTTTTTGATGAACATAGGGGGGTGCAGCGCCGTTTCGGCCTGCGAGACGTGCATATACCTTGCGAAAACGAAGCCGGAGCTGCGCGCGCTATACCCTTTTGACCCGCAAAACGTTACGAGGGACGATTTTTTAAAGTTTTTCGAGATGATGTTCGAATATATATATCCGGGCATGGGCGGGCTCACCAGCATAGCCAAGTTTGCGCGCATGCTCAACCGCTACGTGGAGACCACGGACGCGCAGGCTCAAATTTCCACGCTGGAGGGAAGCGCGTCCTACGATCAGGCCGAGGCCTTCGTTAAACGCGCGATAAAGGAGGGGCTGCCCGTAATGTATCTGCTGCTTTCGCACAGCGATATGAGCTTCGACGATTACGAATGGCACTGGTTCACGCTTACGGGCTACGAGCAAACGGAGGCGGGCATGGATGTGCTGTTTGCCACATGGGGAAAGCAGCACCGCTTTTCGCTGCGCCGCGCGTGGGACACGGGCAAGGTATGGCGCGGCGGCATGGTGTGTATGGAGCCAAAGCAGAATTTTTAAGCGGCTCCGCCAATGCAGAAAAGAGCGCAAAAACACTTTACATATACCCTTATATTTACTATAATAAATTATTGCGGAGGCGGACGGCAAAAGCGGACAAACCTATGCGGGGTGTTTTGCCGGGTGCGTGACGCCGCGCGCCGCGCGGTTATTTTGAAAGGGAGACGGAATGAAGAAAATTGTATTGACGGTTGTTGCTGTGCTTACGGTCGCGCTGGTTTTGGCGGGCTGCGGAGGCACGACGGAAATAAAAAAGCCACTGCCGGTTGAGGGCGCGCAGACCTTCAAGGTGGAGGGAAGCTGCCAGGCCACTATGAATGGCGATGTACTGACGGTTTCGGGAACGGCAAACCTCATGGATGGAACGAACGGCACAATAAGCGTGCTCAACTCCAACGGAACGAGGGTGGAGCAGGTGAAATTCACAAAGCAGGGGGACAGCATAAGCCACGATTTCACAATGACGGACGAATGGCAGGGCGTGGTGTACGGATTCATATCCTTCGATACTCAAAAGGCAGACAAGCAGCCGCAGGAGGTAATAGACGCCTACGGAAACAAGTTTCAAAATCTTGTGGGTTCAGAGGAAAACGTTATATGGAACTTGAACGGAGTAATAGCCATATTCCAAAGCGAAGCGGTGAAAACGGGCAAGCCCGAGGCTCCGGTACAATAAAATAATGCAAACGGCCCCGCCTATACGGTTCGGGGCTTTCTGATTTGAGGGAGGTTTTTTTATGGATAACCAGATAGCAGAGATCGCCGAACGCATGCGGGCGCTGCGCGAAATCGAGGAGCTTTCGCTTTACGATATGGCGCAGGCCACCGGCAAGACGGAGAGCGAATATGCCGAATATGAGGAGGGCAAGCGAGATTTTTCGTTCAGCTTTCTTTTTACGGTAGCCAATAAATTCGGCGTGGACATAACGGAGCTTTTGACGGGAGAGAACGCGCGGCTCAAAAAGTTTGCCTACGTTAAGGCCGGTCAGGGGTTAAAGATGGAACGCCGCAAGGCCTACAAATACCAGCACCTCGCCGCCATATTCCAAAACCGTGAAATGGAGCCCTTCCTTGTTACCGTGGAGCCCAAGGATACGGACGCGGTGCAAAAGCATTCGCACGAGGGGCAGGAGCTCAACTACGTTGTTGAGGGCTGCATGACAATGTTTATGGGCGATTCGGAAATACGCATGGAGGCGGGCGACACTATATATTTTGATGCCGATACCCCGCACGCGATGAGGGCGGAGAACGGTGCGCCCTGCAAATTTCTGGCCATAATATCCAGCAGGGGGTGAGGGAACATGCCGATATATGAAAAATACTGTACGACCGGTTTTACGAGCTACGAGGATTTTTGCGAAAATTTTAAGCTGAACGTACCGGAAAATTTCAACTTTGCTTATGACGTGGTGGACGTGCTGGCCAAGGAGCAGCCGGACGCGCACGCGCTTTTATGGGTGAACGACCACGGCGGCAGAAGAGAGCTTTCCTTTAAGGATATGAGCGAATACTCCAATCAAGCGGCCAATATGTTCAGCTCGCTGGGCATAAAAAAGGGCGATAAGGTAATGCTCATACTAAAGCGGCACTACGAGTTTTGGATATCCATAATAGCGCTGCATAAGATAGGCGCGATTGGCATACCCGCCACGAATATGCTCACCAAAAAGGATATAGTATACCGCAACAACGCGGCCGATGTTAAGATGATAGTGGCCACCAAGGACGGTGATCTCAAGGAGCACGTTGAGGCTTCCTTGGCGGATTCCCCCACGGTGGAAAATAAAATACTTTTAGGCGAACAGCGCGAGGGCTGGCTGGAGTTCTGGGAGCAGATGGATATGCACCCAAAGGAGTGGACGAGGCCGTCGGGTGAGGCGGCCACGAAGAACGACGATATAATGCTTCTGTATTTCACCTCAGGCACAACGGGAATGCCCAAGATGGTGGCGCACAATTTTGTGTACCCCCTAGGCCATATAGTTACATCCGTGTATTGGCACAACTCTAAACCGGGCGGGCTGCACCTCACCATAGCGGATACGGGCTGGGCGAAGAGCGCCTGGGGTAAGCTTTACGGGCAGTGGCTGGCCGAGACCTGCGTGTTCGTGTACGATATGGATAAGTTTGACGCGCACGAAACATTGAAGATGATAGCGGACAACGGCGTTACAACATTTTGCGCGCCGCCCACTATGTACCGTTATTTCATAAAGGAGGATCTTAGCAAATACGATCTTTCCAAGCTGGAATATACATCCATAGCGGGCGAACCGCTGAACCCGGAGGTGTACAGCCAGTTTTTGGAGATGACGGGTCACAAGCTCATGGAGATATACGGCCAGACCGAAATGGTCGTTATGATAGGCAACTTTATATGGATGGAGCCGCGCCCGGGCTCTATGGGCAAGCCCAACCCCATGTTCGATATGGATATAGTGAACGACGCGGGGGAGGTTTGCGCGCCGGGCGAAACGGGCGAGATAATCGTGCGTACGGACAAGGGCATACCCGTGGGGCTGTTTATGGGCTACTACAGAGACGACGCGCGCACGGCCGGAACGTGGAGCGAGGGCGTATACCACACGGGCGACGTTGCGTGGAAGGATGAGGACGGCTATTACTGGTATGTGGGCCGCACGGACGACGTTATAAAATCCTCCGGCTATCGCATAGGCCCCTTCGAGGTGGAGAGTGCGCTTATGGAGCACCCCGCCGTGCTGGAAACGGCCATAACGGGCGTGCCGCACCCGGAGCGCGGGCAGATAATAAAGGCCACTATAGTGCTTGCCAAGGGCTACGAGGCTTCAGAGCAGCTGAAAAAGGAGCTGCAGGATCACGTAAAACGCACCACCGCACCCTATAAATATCCGCGCGTGGTGGAGTTTGTGGACGAGATGCCAAAGACCATAAGCGGCAAGATACGCCGCGTGGAAATAAGAGAACAGGACGAAAAGAAAAACACGAAAGGTGATAACTGAATTGGAAACTGAAATAAAGAAAACCTCCTTCACGCTCTACCGTGTGGTGAGCATTTTGGGAATAGCTTTTTCAGCCGTTTTTGTTGTGACGTTCGCAATAATGGTGGGCTATCTTTCCTCTAACGCGGGCAGGATGATGCCGCCGGATATAGTTATATTGCAGCTTTATCAGAGCAATGGATATGCCGCGATACTGGCGATCGTACTGCTTGTGGGCCTGCTTGTGAAAAAGGGTTCGCGCGCGGACTTCGCCAAGGCCATAATGTGGGCGATAATGATACTGTACGTTGTGCACGGCGCGGTATTTTTCGAATATGTGGCAAGCGCTTCGCAGATACCGGCGGAGTCCATGATGGACATGGCGGGAATGTATCTTCCGGCACTGTGCGCCGCCGCCTCATTTATAGCGCTGCTGTCCGGCTGGGAGAAGCAGAGCAAGGCCAAGGCGAAATATGTTTCGGGCGTGGCGGCCATAGTTGCGCTTGTATTTTCCATATATTTCTTGTATCGCATGTTTTCCATGGGCGCGCTCACCTTCGACCAGACGATACAGCTCATGTTCCCGGCTTCCAGCTCTTTCGTAGCCGCCATGCTGGCCTTTACGGTGTTCTGCCTTTGCCAGTCTATCGCGCATTTTGACGCTATAGTGTATGGCGCGAAGGCGGAGGCGGATGGCGAGGCCAAGGCGCCCGAAGAGGTGAACGCCTTCATAGAGGATATGATAGCGGAGGACAAGACCGAGGCCGAAGAGGTGAAAACGGACGCCGAGGAGTCTTCGGCAGACTCTTTGGAGCAGGCCGCGCAGGATATAGCGGACGATATAAAAGAAATAAACGATAAAATTTTGGACGGCGAAAAGGAATAATAAGCCGCCGTGTGTAATATTATAGTATAGAAGTTACCGGGAGCGAACGAAAGTAGCGCTCCCTTTTGCTACGGTGTACGATGATTTTTTAAGGGAAGGTGCTATGGCGTACTTTGCGGACGAGTGGATACATGAGCTGCTTTCGAGGATAAATATTGCCGACCTCGTGGGTGAATATGTCACGCTGCAAAATAAGGGCGGCAGGCTGTGGGCATGTTGTCCCTTCCATAACGAAAAGACCCCCTCTTTTACGGTGAATCCGGATAAGGGCTTTTTCCACTGCTTTGGCTGCGGAAAGGGCGGTAACGCCATACATTTTGTGATGGAGCAGGATAAGCTGACCTTCCCCGAGGCCTGCGCCTACCTTGCCGAAAAGGTGGATCTTGCGGTGCCCGAGAATACGGACAACAGGCAATATGAGGCGCGCAAGGCGGCGCGCAAAAAAAACTGCGAGATGAACAAGGCGGCCGCGCTCTATTTTCACAAGCTGCTATATTCGCCGGCCGGCAGCGCCGCGCTGGAATACCTCAAAGGCAGGGGAATAAACGACCGCATAGTAAAAACCTTCGGCCTCGGCTTTTCAGGGAACGATTGGGACGGGCTCATGAAGCTGCTTGAGAAAAATGGCTTCACAAAGCAGGAGATGAGCGCGGGCGGCCTCATAAAAATAAACGAGGGCAAGAGCTACGATCTTTTTAGGAATCGCGTGATGATGCCCATAATAAACACATTCGGCGACGTTATAGGCTTTGGCGGGCGGGTGATGGATGACGGTATGCCCAAGTACCTCAATTCGCCCGAAACGGCGGCGTTCAGCAAGAGCCGCAATCTTTACAACCTGAACATAGTGCGCAGGCAAAAGGACGTGCGCTCCCTCGTGCTGGTGGAGGGTTATATGGACGTGATCGCGCTTTATATGCACGGCGTGCAAAACTGCGTGGCCACGCTGGGCACCGCGCTGACGCAGGATCAGGCGCGGCTCATAAAGCGCTACGTGAGCAGCGTGTATATCTCCTACGATGGCGACGAGGCGGGTAAAAAGGCCACGCTGCGCGCTCTTTCCGTGCTTTCCCAGGAGGGCATAGAGAGCCGTGTGATAAGCATACCCGGCGGGCAGGACCCGGACGATTTTTTGAAAAAATACGGCAAGGAGGGCTATGTGAAGCTAATGAAGGCGGCAAAGCCGGAGCTTGATTACCGCTTTGATGTGGCCGCCGCGCCCTACGATCTTTCGGACGGATACCAGAAGGAGAGGTATACGAAGGATTGCATAGCCATATTGAAGAGCATAGGTAGCGCTGTGGTCAAGGAAAAGTATGTACGAAAGCTTTCCGAGCGTACCGGTTTTTCGGAAAATTCCATAATGCAGGATCTTGGCATGGCGGAGGGTGAAAAGCCCGAATATAAGAGCGCGCCAAAGAAGGCGGAGACGGGCGCGGCGCAGCGCGCGGAGGACGGAATGATGGCGGCGCTGTGCACTCAGCCGGACAGGGCGCTGAGCATAGAAAAATATATTTTGCCGCACGAACTCTGCGATGAGGTGAACCGAAAAATATATTCTTACCTTTTGGACAGTGCAAAAAAAGGATTTTTGCCACGTGGCGACGAAATACTATCAATGCTGGAATTAGCCGAGGATATAAATAAAGCTTCGGCGCTGCTAGAGCTGGCGGCAGGCGGCGACGAGAGGACGAATGCGGACAGTTACCTCACAGACTGTGTAAAAAGGGTTAAAATAGCGAACAAGGAACGCGAGCTGGCGGCCATGCAGGAGCGCAGCCGAGGCGATATGGACGCGGAGACCAAAAAGCGGCTGGGCGCGGAAATAAGCCGACTCAGCAAGGAGCTATACGAGCTGCGGCAGAGCGCGAAGGGCGAGTGAGCGCGGGCTATACGGATAAATAACGCCGACTATGTGCGGCGTTTGTATAAATTTAATAATAAATAGTGGGAGAGAGTATATTGGCAGATAAAGCAAGCAAGAACAAACCGCACGAGATACTTACGGCCAAGGGTGAATTGACGGAAGCTCAGGCCAAAATGAGTGAGGAACGCATAAAGAAGATACTGGATTTGGGCAAGAGCAAGGGAGTTGTAAAGTATCAGGAGATAATTGACACCCTTGAGGATGTTCAGCTAAAGCCGGATCAGGTGGAAAAGCTGTACGAAACATTGGAAGATCTCAATGTTGACGTTATTGATGAGGAAATAGAGAAGGAAGTCGCCAAGGTGGATGAAGAGGGCAGCGAAGTTGAATACGACCTCTCCATACCCGAAAGCATAAACATAGACGACCCGGTACGCATGTACCTCAAGGAGATAGGCAAGGTACCGCTTTTGTCCGCCTCTGAGGAGGTGGAGCTTGCAAAGCGCATGGCCGAGGGAGATCAGGAGGCCAAAAAGAAGCTGGCCGAGGCCAATTTGCGTCTGGTGGTGAGCATTGCCAAGCGCTATGTGGGTCGCGGCATGCTGTTTTTGGATCTCATACAGGAGGGTAATCTGGGTCTTATAAAGGCCGTGGAAAAGTTTGATTATCAAAAGGGATATAAATTTTCCACCTACGCAACGTGGTGGATCAGGCAGGCCATTACGCGTGCCATTGCCGATCAGGCGCGCACCATCCGCATACCCGTGCACATGGTGGAGACCATAAACAAGCTCATACGCGTTTCGCGCCAGCTATTGCAGCAATACGGCCGCGATCCGCTGCCCGAGGAGCTGGCCAAGGAGATGGATATCTCCGAGGAAAAGGTGCGCGAGATACTCAAGATAGCGCAGGAACCCGTGTCCCTCGAAACGCCCATAGGCGAGGAGGAGGACAGCCACTTGGGAGACTTCATTCCCGATGACGACGCGCTGGCTCCCGCCGAGGCCGCCGCGTTCACGCTGCTGAAGGAGCAGCTCATGGACGTGCTGGATACGCTCACACCGCGCGAGGAAAAGGTGCTCAAGCTGCGCTTTGGCCTGGAGGACGGGCGGGCGCGTACGCTGGAGGAAGTGGGCAAGGAGTTTCAGGTAACGCGCGAGCGCATTCGCCAAATTGAGGCAAAGGCCTTGCGAAAGCTGCGGCATCCGTCACGCAGCAAAAAGCTGAGGGATTTTCTTGAATAGACAATATACGCAAAAAACGGGGCAGCGAAAAGCTGCCTTATTCATAGGTGCCGCTTCATGCTGACGCCCAGACTAAGAGCCATAGTGAACATGGTGGAGGGTGCGCGCACGGCGGCGGACATAGGTTGTGACCATGGCTATGTGGCGGCGGCGCTGCTCCGTGAGGGGCGGGCGAAGTGCGTTATCGCCTGTGACATAAGCGAAAAATCCCTCGAAAAAGCCGCGAGGTTGGCAAAACTCTCCGGGCTGGAGGGCTATATGCAAACTCGCTGCGGAAACGGGCTGGCCGTGCTGGACGCGGGCGAGGCCGATACAGTTATAATAGCGGGCATGGGCGGTATGCTCATACGGAATATACTGGATGACGAGCCGGAGGTCGCGGCGGGTGTGGAGCGCTTTGTGCTTGCGCCGCACAAGAACGAGGCGGAGCTTCGCGCCTATCTCTTAGAAAGCGGCTACGAAATAATGGATGAAGCGCTGGCCGTGGAAGATGAACGCTATTACCAGATAATTTGCGCGCGCGCGTGTGGCGAGGCGAGGACGGAGGATGAATTTTTCTGCTTTGTGGGGCGGCTGCTCATAGAAAAGCGCGATCCGCACCTCGCGGGCTTTTTGAGGAAACGCATAGCGGAAACGGAAAAAATAATCGAGGGTGCGACGGCGGGCAAAAACACCGCCGAATATATAGACGCGCTGCAAAAGCGCGCGCAGAGAATGCGGGAGGTGCTGGAAGAATGCCAAACGTGGACGAAATAAAAAGACAAATAGAGCTCATAGCTCCGCCCGAATACGCTGCGGAGTGGGACAATTGCGGCTTTCAGGTGAATCTGCACAACGAAACGGACAGCGTGCTTTTGTGCTTGGATGTTACGCGCGATATAATAGAGGAAGCGCGCGAAAAGCGCTGCGGGCTTATAATATCGCACCATCCGCTGCTCTTTAGAGGCTTGAAGCACGTTGATTCGGTGAGCTATCACGGCGGTTGCATAGCGGCACTGGCGGCATGCGGCATATCGCTTTACAGCGCGCACACCAGTGCGGACAGCGCGCCCGGCGGGCTGAACGTGTATATGGCCGGTATGCTGGGGCTAAAGAACGTACGCTTTCTTGCGCCCGAGCTGCGCGAGAGCTTTTACAAGGTGGCGGTGGCTGTGCCCGTGGAGAACGCGGACGATATACGCGCCGCTCTCATATCGGCGGGCGCGGGCAGGCTGGGCAACTATTCTGGCTGTTCGCTCAGCATTGACGGGCTGGGGAGCTTTATGCCGGACGGTGCGGCAAATCCGCATATCGGCAGCGCAAACGTGCAGGAGTTTGTGGAGGAGAGCTGGGTGCAGGCGCTTGTGGCCGAGGGCGAGCTGGCGGCGGTGCTGGCGGCGTTGCGGCGCGCTCACCCCTACGAGGAGCCCGCCATAGACGTGTTTTGCCTGAACGGCCCGGAGAAGGTGAAATCCGGCGCGGGAGTGGTTGGTGAACTGGATGCGGCGGTTAGCGCGGGCGAGTTTTTGCGCAGGCTAAAGGCGGAGCTTGGGACGGACAGTGTACGTTTCAGCGGCGATATGGACGCGAAAGTGAGCAGAATTGCGCTGTGCGGTGGCGCGGGAGGTGATTTTATCCCCAATGCGGAGAGGGAAGGCGCAGATATATACATAACGGGAGAGATAAAGCACAATCAATACTACGAAACTAGCATGGCGCTGTGCGAGGCGGGGCATTTCGACACGGAGAGCTGTTTTGTGCGTATGATGGCCGAAGGTTTACAAAACGCGGCGGATACGTTACAATATAAGTTAAATGTTAAAATTTCGGAGACTATGCGCCGTCCTTTCGTAAACGTGTGAGGACGGCAGGGGAGGATATGATTTGGATAGACTAAAAGCGCTTTGGGAATACCAGTCCGCCGAAAACGAGCTGGAGCAGATGGAAAAATCGCTCAAGAGCACGGATACGCGGAAAAAGCTGATACATCAGCAAAAGCTTTTTCAAAACAATCAGGTGCACTTGAAGCAGATGGAGCAGGAGTCGGTGCTTGCGCACAGCAAGATCGTGGAGATTTCCGCGCAGGCCGAAACGCTCAAAAAGCAGATGGAGCAAAAGGATGCGGAGATAGCCGAAATAGGCGATTATGAGCTTGACGATCTGTTCATTGAGGACGTGCAGGAGCTCATAAAGGAGTGCGAGGCGATAAAATCCGCAATAGAGCAAAACAAGCGCAAGCTGGTAGACGTTATGCACAAGCTGGATAAATCCGAGGGCGATATAAAAGAAACGCTGCTCAAGATGAGCAACGCCAAAAAAGCCTTCGATCAGCTAAAGGCAGAGCACGAAAAGGAGCTTGACGCAGGCAAGGACGATATTGAGAAGCTGCGCGCCAACGTGGCCAAGTACGCCAAAAACGTTGAGCCGGAGCTCATGGAGAAATATAAGCAGATAAAGCAGCAGCGGCCCAATCCGGTGGCGTATTTCAAAAACAAGCGCTGTCAGGGCTGCAATATGGAGCTTCCCTCCAGCCAGCTGCAAGAGCTCAAGGCGGGCACCAAGATAATACTCTGCGAAAACTGCGGCAGGATACTCTACGCGGTGGAGGAAGAATAGCCGCGATATAATATGTTATAAAGTTTTGTTTTAAGCAGGCCGGATGGCTGCGCGCCCTCGCGGCGTGAGGAAAGTCCGAGCTCCGCAGGGCAAGGGCGCCGGGTAACACCCGGTGGAGGCGACTCCAAGGAAAGTGCAACAGAAATACACCGCCCTGCCTTTTTGGCAGGGTAAGGTTGAAATGGGGAGGTAAGAGCTCACCGGCAGGACGGTAACGCCCTGCGCTATGTAAACCCCGTCCGGTGCAAGATTGAATGGGGGGCAACGGCAGCAATGCCAAAATAGCGGCCCGCTAAGCCCCTTGTAATCGCATGAACCCGTTTGGCGACATCGGGGCGAGATAGATGGCCATCATTTACAGAACTCGGCTTACAGGCCTGGCTTGAAACATATTATTGATCAAAAACGCCTGAATATGGGCGTTTTTTTGTAAGGAAGACAGAGCGGAATATTGACATTTTGTGGTTTTTGAGTATAATAATAAGCAAGGATATAACCAAAGAGGTTAGCCACGAGATTGCGTATAAATAACCGCCATCACTTAGCCGGTGGGCGGTTATTTACTGCGTTTGGACATTTGCCATATTACGATGAGAATCACCGAGAATATTATCAAATATTCCATATGCACCACTCCTTTCCGTCTGTGGGAAACGAACTGAAATAGGTGTGGCTAACTTTCCGCCATATCCTTGCTCTGAATAATTATAACAGAAATCTTGCATGGATTGAAAGGGTTTTATGGAAGGTTTTTTACCTACAAATAAAAAGGATCTGAAGGAGATGGGCATCGAGTCGCTTGATTTTGTGCTGGTCACGGGCGACGCCTATGTGGATCACCCTTCCTTTGCGCATGCAGTTATTTCGCGGTATCTGGTGGCGCATGGGTATAGCGTGGGCATAATCGCCCAGCCCGATTGGCGTAACGCGGGCGCTATAAAGTCTTTGGGTAAGCCGCGCTTGGCTTTTCTCATAAGCGCGGGCAATATGGACAGTATGGTGAATATATTCACCGTGAATAAAAAACGGCGCGCGCGCGATATGTTTTCGCCCGGTGGAAAGACAGGCCGGCGGCCTGCGCGCAGCACGGCGGTCTACACCCGCATGATACGCGAGTCTTACGGCGACGTTCCCGTGGTCATAGGCGGGATAGAGGCCAGCCTGCGCCGGTTCGCGCACTATGATTATTGGGACAACAAAGTTTTGCCCTCGATTTTGGCGTCCAGCGGAGCCGATCTTTTGATATACGGCATGGGCGAGCGGCCTATAATAGAGGTGGCCGAGGCACTCAGCGGCGGCATTGCAGTTTCGGATATAACATACGTGAACGGCACGGTTTACAAGGCTAAAGACCTCGCACGCGTGTATGATTATGTGGAGATACCGGGCGAAAACAAGATTGTGGGCGATAAAAAGAGCTATTCCGAAGCCTTTTTGAAGCAGATGCACGAACGATCCGCTGTGCTGGTGCAGCCGCACAAGAGCTGCTATATAGTGCAAAACCCGCCAGCCGAGCCTCTTTCCACCGAGGAGCTGGATTTTGTGTACAGCCTACCCTACAAACGCGCGGCGCACCCGTCTTATGACAAACTCGTGCCCGCGCTGGAGGAAGTTAAATATAGCATAACTGCGGTGCGCGGCTGTGTGGGCGCTTGCAGCTTTTGCGCGCTATATTATCATCAGGGAAAGGATATAGTTTCGCGCAGCGAGCAAAGCGTGCTTGAGGAAGCCTCTGGTTTTGCCGCCGAGAGAGAATTCAAGGGGAACATACACGATGTGGGCGGGCCGACGGCAAATATGTACGGGCTCGCCTGCGTCAATCCCGCCGGGCGCTGCTATTCGCGCCGCTGCCTAACGCCCAAGCCATGCAGGTTTTTGCGGGAAAACCATGCCTCCTACGCGCGTATGCTTAAAAAACTGCGGGAGCTGCCCGGTGTGAAGCGGGTGTTCATACGCTCGGGCATACGGCACGATCTGGCGCTGCTTGAAAAGGATGGCAGCTTCATACGCGAGCTGGCGGGGCACTATGTGAGCGGTCAGCTGCGCCTCGCTCCGGAGCACGTTTGCCCCGACGTGCTTCGCCGCATGGGCAAGCCGGACATAGAGTTGTACGAACGCTTTTGCCAGCGCTTCGACGCGGCCAGCAAGAAGGCGGGCAAAAAGCAGTACGTGCTGCCTTATTTCATGTCTTCCCACCCCGGTTGCGAGATGGGTGACGCGGTTCGGCTGGCCGAATATGTGCGTGATTGCGGCTTTATGCCGGAGCAGGCGCAGGATTTTTACCCCACGCCCGGCACGCTCTCCACCTGCATATATTACACGGGCTTCGACCCTGCAACCGGCAAACCGGTATACGTTGAAAAGCAACCGGAGCGAAAGGCTATGCAGCGCGCGCTCATACAATATCGCGAAAGCAAGAACCGTTGCGCGGTGAAAAAAGCGTTAACTCTAGCCGGCCGTCAGGACCTTATAGGCAGGGGTAAAAAGAAGCTTATTCCGGAGTAATTTTATGGATGAAGTGTCAGAATAGTTTGATAGCAGCAAATTGTGTGTATAAAATGTTAAATTTCCTTGCTTGAGCGGGGTTCATAAGCTATAATGAATTGGTATTGTTTAAAATCAAGATGTTGTCAGGAGGACCGGTATGGCGTCAAAGTTGGAAAAAATAGACACGAATAAAGTTAAGTTGGAGATAAGCGTGTCTGCAGAGCAGTTCGAAGAGGGCATAAACAAAGCGTTTCAAAAGCAGAGGGGAAAGTTTAACATCCCCGGGTTTAGAAAGGGCAAGGCTCCGCGCAAAATGGTGGAAAATTTCTACGGCGGTGCGCAGCTTTTCTATGAAGATGCCTTTGAGGAAGTTTTCCCGGACGCTTACAGGGAAGCTGTTGAAGAGCACAAGCTGGAGGTGGTTTCACGTCCGGAGAATGTGGATATAACGAAAATAGGCGAAGATGAGGGAGTTGAATTTTCGGCGGAGGTTTATTTGAAGCCGGAGGTTAAACTTGGCAAGTATGAGGGTATCAATGTAAAGAGGCCCATTCCCGTGGTTACCGATGCCGATGTGGATGCAGAGATAGAGCGCACGCGTGAGCAAAACGTTCGCTGGGTGGATGTGGATCGCGCGGTGGCCGATGGCGACACGGTTATAATAGACTATTCGGGCAGCGTGGACGGCGTGAAGTTTGACGGCGGCACGGCCGAGGGTCAGTCGCTGGTGATAGGATCCAAGCGCTTTATACCCGGCTTTGAAGAGCAGCTCATAGGCATGAGCAAGGGCGACGAGAAGGATATAAACGTAAAGTTCCCGGAGGATTACGCGCCGGAGCTTGCGGGCAAGGATGCCGTTTTCGCAATAAAGCTGAACGAAGTGAAGGGCAAGGAGCTGCCCGAGCTGGACGATGATTTCGCGGCCGACGTTTCAGAGTTTGAAACGATGGCGGAGTATAAAGAGGACGTTAAAAAGCGCCTCACAAAGCAGGCGGAGGATCGCTCTCGCGTGGCTGTTGAAAACCAGCTTTTGGAAACGCTGGCCAAGGACGCCACGGTGGATATCCCCGACGTTATGATCGATACGGAGATTGATTATCAGCTGCAGCAGCTGTCCTATCAGATGATGTATTCCGGGCTCAAGCTGGAGGATTATCTCCAGTATTCCGGCCAGACCATGGACGAGCTCAGAGAAACCTACCGCTTCACATCCTCTCAGCAGGTGCGTATGCGTCTTTCTGTGGAGGAGCTCATAAAGGAGCTCAAGATAGAGCCCACGGATGAGGAAGCCGAGGCAAGGCTTGCGGAGCTTGCCGAGGAAGCGGGCAAGACGGTGCAGGAATACAAGAACACGATGGGCGGCCAGGAGCTGGATTATTTTAAAGACAGAGTGGCTATGGAGCGCGTATTCGACTACCTCAATAGCAAGGCTAAGATAGAGGACGTGGACGCGGAAGAGTATTATAAGGAAGCCGCGAAGAAGGACGAGCCCGCCGAAGAGGCGGAAGAAAAGAAGGAAAAGAAGCCTAGGGCAAAAAAGGCGAAAGCCGAAGCCAAGGAAGATAAAAAAGAAACGGAAGAGCCGGAAAAAACGGAAGAGTGATTCTTTTTAGATAGTGCCGGCCGCCGGGCAAGGAGTTTTATATGAGCAGCTTAGTACCAATGGTCGTGGAGCAAACAAGCAGGGGAGAGCGGTCTTACGATATTTTTTCGAGACTGCTGAAGGACAGGATAATATTTTTGACGGGCGAAGTGAACGATGTGTCTGCCGATCTGGTGGTTGCGCAGATGATATTTTTGGAAGCGGAAGACCCGGATAAGGACATATTCCTGTACATAAACAGCCCCGGAGGTTCCATAACGGCGGGCATGGCGATATTTGACACCATGCAATATATAAAGTGCGACGTTTCCACCATATGCATAGGAATGGCGGCCTCCATGGGTTCGTTCCTGCTGGCGGCGGGAGCGAAGGGCAAGCGCAAATCTCTGCCCAACAGCGAAATAATGATACATCAGCCGCTGGGCGGAACGCAGGGACAGGCGACTGATATAGCCATACACGCGCAGCGCATTTTGGACATAAAGGACAAGATGAACCGCATACTCAGCGAGCGCACCGGTCAAGACATAGAAAAGGTGAAAAACGACGTTGAGAGGGACTATTTTATGTCCGCGGAGGACGCGCTGAAGTATGGTATAATAGACGAGATAATACCGCCAAAGCAAAAATGAGTTGACGAAATAGCACGGTATATAGCGGAAAAAACCGCAAACCGATCTACGATTAGCCTTGCAAGCCCACGCAAGGCTAGTGGTCTATATACGGATAGTATAAGAGTGGGCGGAAAGGCAATGTGTAAATGTACAATAATTATGACGATGGTGTAAAACAGGTTCGCTGCTCTTTCTGCGGCAAATCTCAGGAGCAGGTGAAAAAGCTTATCGCCGGCCCGGGGGTTTATATCTGCGATGAGTGTGTGGATCTGTGCGGAGAAATAATTGAGGAGGAGTTTAAGGAAGAAAAGGACTTCGAGCTCAAGGATTTCCCCAAGCCGGCCGAAATGGTTCGCATATTGAACCAATACGTTATAGGCCAGCAGAACGCCAAGAAAAATTTGGCGGTCGCCGTATACAACCATTATAAGAGGATCAACGCGGCTGATATGCCGGAGGACGATACGGAGATACAAAAGAGCAACATACTTATGCTTGGGCCTACCGGCAGCGGCAAAACGCTGCTGGCGCAAACGCTGGCGCGCATACTGAACGTGCCCTTCGCCATGGCGGATGCCACCTCTTTGACAGAGGCGGGCTATGTGGGCGAGGATGTTGAAAACATACTGCTAAAGCTTATACAGGCTGCGGATTTTGACATTGAGCGCGCGCAAAAGGGCATAATATACGTGGACGAAATAGATAAAATAACCCGCAAGAGCGATAACGCCTCCATCACGAGGGACGTTTCTGGCGAGGGCGTGCAGCAGGCGCTGCTGAAAATACTTGAGGGTACGGTGGCCAGCGTGCCGCCGCAGGGCGGAAGGAAACACCCGCATCAGGATTTTTTGCAGATAGACACCACTAACATACTGTTCATCTGCGGCGGAGCCTTCGGCGGGCTGGAAAAGATAATAGAAAACCGCACCAACAAGAAAAATATGGGCTTTGGCGCGGAGATAAAGAGCAAGAAGGAAACGGACATCGGCGAAACGCTTTCGCAGGTGCGCGCGGAGGACTTGCTGAAATATGGGCTGATACCGGAGTTCGTGGGAAGGCTGCCCGTTGTGGTGAGCCTGCATTCGCTGGATGAAAGCGCGCTGGTGGACATACTCAAAAAGCCCAAGAACGCCATAACGAAGCAGTTCAAAAAGCTGTTTGCGATAGACGGAGTGGAGCTAGAGTTCGAGGACGACGCGCTTACCGAGGTGGCCAAGATGGCCATAAAGAACGAAACGGGCGCGCGCGGCCTGAGAAGCATAATAGAAAGCTCTATGATGGATATAATGTACGAGCTGCCCTCGCGTGAGGACGTGCTGAAATGCGTTATAACAAAGGACACCATAATGAGCAAAAAGCCCATGCTGGTGGTGGGCGAAAAAGAGAAGGAAAAGCCCGGCAAGAAGCAGCCTACGCGTGAAGAGGCGAGCGCTTCTTAAAAAGGAGGACAATATGCGCGCAGCGGGTTTTGTACACGCTGCGCGTTTTGTATGGCAGACCGTGAGAACGCTTTTTTATTGCGTGTTTTGCCATAAAACTGTATACTTTAAATATTGGGCGGTGTTACTGCCCTGCGGTTTTTTTGTAAGCCGTAATACTAATTCCGAATTAAAACATCTGTTTTAATTCGGAAGCGCCGCGCCTGCGGCGTGGCACGTTCTGCGCAAGAGCAGCGCAGAACACGTCTCATGCCATTCCAAACGCGCTTCGCGCTATAAAAAGTGCAAGCACTCTTTAAATGGAATTGGTATAAAATATACATAAGAGCATGAGGTAAGGCAGATTGAAAAAGAATTTACAGACTATGCCCATGGTGGCGTTAAGGGGATTGGTGGTTTTCCCATATATGGTGCTGCATTTTGATGTTGGCCGCGACATGTCCGTCGCCGCGGTGGAGGAATGCATGGTGCAGGGCAAGGAGATATTTTTGGCCGCTCAGCGCGACGTGCGCGTGGAAAAGCCGGAAAAGACAGATATACACGAAATAGGAACGGTGGCCAAGGTGAAGCAGGTGCTAAAGCTGCCGGGCGATATAATGCGTGTGTTGGTGGAGGGGACGCGCAGGGGGAAGCTGATGACCTACGCTTCCACAGAGCCCTATATAGAGGCGGTGGTACAGGTTTTCACCGATGAGGAGGAAGCCGGGCAGGCCGTTATGAAGGAGGTGTACATGCGCCGCATAGGCAAGCTGTTTGAACGCTTCGCCTCGTTGGGCGCGCGCATACCCGCCGAAACGCTCTTCACAGTGAACGAAATTGAGGACGCGGGCAAGTTTGCCGATATGGTCGCCTCCAACGTGGCGATAAAGCTGGACGACAAGCAGCGCGTGCTGGATTGCGTGGACGAGCTGGAGCGGCTCAAGGTGGTGCAGGAGATACTCGAGAAGGAAATTGAGATACTCGAGATAGACAAAGAGATAGCCGTGAGCGTGAAGCAGCAGATAGATAAATCCCAGAAGGAATATTTTCTGCGCGAGCAGATGAAGGCCATACAAAAGGAGCTGGGCGAAAGCGACAGCGACATAGAGGAAATAGAGGAGTTTCGCGACAAAATAAACGAGCTGCCTCTGCCCGACGACGTGCGTGTAAAGGCGGAAAAAGAACTTTCGCGCATGGCCAGGATGTCGCCCGGTTCGCCCGAGACCAACGTGCTGCACAACTATTTGGATTGGATAGTATCTATGCCCTGGGGCGTTATCACCGAGGACGATATGGACTTAAAGCACGCGCGCAAGGTGCTGGATCAGGATCATTTTGGGCTGGATAAGGTGAAGGACAGGATAATAGAATTTTTGGCCGTGCGCAAGCTCAAAAATGACATGAAAGGCTCTATACTCTGCCTTGCGGGCCCTCCCGGAGTGGGTAAGACCAGCATAGCAAAGTCTGTTGCGCGCGCGCTCAGCAAAAAATTTGTGCGTATGTCGCTGGGCGGTGTGCGCGACGAGGCGGAGATCCGCGGACATCGCCGCACCTACATAGGCGCGATCCCCGGCCGGATAATAACCTCCATAAAGCAGGCGGGCAGCATGAATCCGGTATTTTTGCTGGACGAGATAGACAAGATGTCCAGCGATTTCAGGGGCGATCCGGCTTCGGCCATGCTGGAGGTGCTGGATCCCGAAATAAACAGCACCTTCCGCGATCACTATCTGGATATAGATTTTGATCTTTCTTCAGTAATGTTCATTACAACGGCCAACGATGTGGGCACAATTCCCGGGCCGCTGTATGACCGTATGGAGATAATAAATATAGAAAGCTACACGGATGTGGAAAAGCTGAACATAGCTAAGAAGCACCTCATAAGGAAGCAGGCCGAGGCGCACGGCGTTTCGCCCAAGACGGTGAAGCTTTCGGACGCTGTGATACTGGACATAATACACAACTACACTGCGGAGAGCGGTGTGCGCAGCCTGGAGCGGCAGATAGCCACCATAATGCGCAAGACGGCCGCACGCATAGTGGAGGACGAAACGCTGACCTCGGTCTCCGTTACAAAGAGCAACCTCAAAGACTTTTTGGGACTGCCCAAGCGGAGCGAAACGAACGTTACAAAAACGGACACGGTGGGCGTGGTGACCGGCCTTGCGTGGACTGCTGTGGGCGGGCAAACGCTGCCCGTGGAGGCGTCCATAATGCCGGGCAACGGCAAGCTGGAGCTTACCGGACAGCTGGGCGACGTTATGAAGGAATCGGCCAAGACGGCTATTTCCGTTGTGCGTGAAATGGCGGCCAAGCTGGGCTTTGAAACGGACGTGAACGAAAAGACCGATCTACATATACACGTGCCCGAAGGCGCGATACCCAAGGACGGGCCGTCGGCCGGCGTAACGATGGTTACGGCGATCGCTTCGGCACTGACGGGCAGGAAGGTGCGCTGCGACCTTGCCATGACGGGCGAGATAACGCTGACCGGCCGCGTGCTCAAGATAGGCGGCATAAAGGAAAAGGCGTTGGCGGCGCTGCGCGCGGGCATACACACCATCCTTTTGCCCAAGGACAACAAAAACGATTTGGAGGAGCTGCCCGAATCCGTTATGAAGCAGCTAGAGTTTATATTTGTGACCAGTGCGGACGAGGTGCTAAAGCAGGCCTTGCGTCCGGCGGCGGAGAAATGATGGATAAACCGCAGATAAAAAAAGCAGTTTTCCACACCAGCGCAAAGAAGGGGGCGGAGCACCCGGATTCCGCTCTTCCCGAAATAGCGGTGGCGGGTAAATCCAACGTGGGAAAATCCTCGCTTATAAACTACCTGACCAACAACTCCAAGCTGGCGCGTGTAAGTAAACAGCCGGGAAAGACGCGGTTGGTGAACTATTTCACCATAAACGACAGCTTTTATCTTGTGGATCTGCCCGGCTACGGCTTTGCGCGCGTGTCGAAGGCGGAGCGGGAGAGCTGGGGGCACATGATGGAGAGCTACTTTGAGGCGGCGGAGCTGCTGCGCGGGTTGCTCATACTCATGGACATACGCCACGATCCCTCGGCGGACGATGTGCAAATGGTGCGCTGGGCCGATCATTTTCGCGTACCCTATGCCATAGTGGCCACCAAGGCGGACAAAATAGCAAAGTCCAAGCGTATAAACTACGCGCGTAGTATCGAGCGTTACATTCAGAATGAGGCCGGCCTAGATTTGAAGCCGCAGGTGCTTTGGGTCTCGGCCTTTGAGAAGCGCGGCGGCGAGGACGTGCTGGGCTATATATGGAGCAGGCTGGAGGAGGACGTATGAAAATATTCGCCATAGGCGATTTGCATCTTTCGCTTTTTAAGCCCAAGGTGATGGACGTTTTCGGCAGCCACTGGACAAACCATTTCGAACGCATAAGCGAGGACTGGAACGCGCGCGTGACGCAGGATGACGTGGTGCTGATTCCCGGAGATATAAGCTGGGCCATGCGTCTTGAGGAAGCCGTGCCCGATATTGAGGCCATAGGCGCGCTGCCCGGCAAAAAAATAATGCTGCGCGGCAATCACGACTTCTGGTGGGGATCTATGGCGAAGGTGAACTCCATTCTGTGCGGAGATTCACACATTATACAGAACAACTCGCTTGTGGTGGGGGATTATGTATTTTGTGGTACGCGCGGGTGGACGCTGCCGTTGGATGCGGGCGCGGGTGAGGAGGACAAAAAGATATACGAGCGCGAAAAGCTGCGCCTTGTGCTTTCGCTGGATAGCGCCAAGCGCCACGAGGGCAAAACCATAATTGCCATGACGCACTTTCCGCCCATATACGAAAAGTATCTGCACACGGAAATATCCGATATTATGGCGGATTACGGGGTCAGTGAGGTGGTGTTTGGGCACCTGCACGGAGAGGTTCTCAGACAGACCAGATTGACCGATATAAAGGTGGGGAATGTAAACTATAATCTAGTTTCAGCCGACTACATGGACTTTAGATTGAAGGAAATTGTGTAGCCGGTCAAATCAAACCACAGCATATAGTAGGCCAAAGAGAAATTTAGCTCTTTGGCCTATTTTTATGTTTAAATTGCTTGCTTTGGGGTGAAAATAGTGATAAAATTTACATCACGTGGTGGATTGTGGTGAATAGTGGTGGAAAGGAGGCAGTTGACCCATGCTTATCGGCACTTATTCTCATAATGTTGACGCAAAGGGCCGGGTATTTATGCCGGTGAAGTTGCGGGATGAGCTGGGCGATTGTTTCATAGCCACACAGGGCGTTGGAAAGTGCCTTTTTGTGTTTTCCATGGAAGAGTGGGAAAAGCTGGCACAAAAATTCAAGGACGTTCCCATATCCAGCGTGCCCATACAGAGCATAATGCGTAAGTTCTTCGCGAACGCCTGTGAGTGCGAGCCGGATAAGCAGGGCAGGATATTGCTGCCCCAGCGCTTGCGCGAATATATAGGCGTGGATAAGGAAGCCGTAGTAACGGGCGTTATGTCACGCGCGGAGATATGGTCTAAAGAGGGTTGGGACGAATTCAACGAAAAAACGGACAGCGATTATGAGCAGATGCTCACGGAGCTGGCTCCGCTGGGTATATGATATGACGGCGTTTGAAGGGCATTTGCCTGTGCTGTACCAAGAAACGCTGGATGCGCTGAAGCTCAAAAAGGGCAGTGTGGTGGTGGACGGTACGCTGGGCGGTGCGGGTCACGCGAGCGGCATATTAAAGAGGATAGCGCCGGACGGAATTCTGATAGGCATAGATAAGGACGGCGACGCAATAGAGCGCTGCAAGCGGCGTTTGCAGGGGCTGGGGAATGTAACGTTCGTTAGGGACGATTTCAAAAATATCTCGGCTGTGCTGGCGGAGCTTGGCATAGATGGTATAGATGGAGCGGTGCTGGATCTGGGGGTCTCCTCCTTTCAGCTGGACGAGGCGGAACGCGGTTTTTCCTACATGCAGGACGCGCCGCTGGATATGCGGATGGACGCACGGCAGGAGCTTGACGCGGCATATATAGTGAACGGCTACACAAAGGAGCAGCTCACTAAGATGATACGCGATTACGGCGAGGAACGCTGGGCGGCGCGCATAGCCGAATTTATAGTGGAAGAGCGGAAGAGTGAACGTATAGAGACCACCGGGCAGCTTGTGAGCGTCATAAAGAAGGCGGTGCCCAAGGGCGCGCGCAAGGACGGGCCGCACCCGGCGAAAAGAACCTTTCAGGCTATACGCATAGAGGTGAACGGCGAGCTTTCAAAGCTGGCCGAGGCAATGGAGGATTACGCAAAGGCGCTGAATAGCGGCGGCAGGCTGGCGGTGATAACATTTCACTCGCTGGAGGACAGAATAGTGAAGCAGACCTTTAGAAGGCTGCAAGACCCCTGTGAATGCCCAAAGGAGTTTCCGATGTGCGTTTGCGGTAAGGTGGGGACTGTAACTGTCGTTACTAGAAAAGCCGTTGTTCCTGGAGATACGGAGCTACAAGAAAATCCGAGGGCGCGCAGCGCAAGGCTGAGAGTTATAGAAAAGCTCTAGGTTTGCGCTGAATGCTCCAACACATCCCAAAAGAAGCTCGGCGCTTTCAGTGGTGGCCTCACTCCATTCCAGGCCATCGCCGAAAGCGCTGTAGAGCTCATATCTCCCCGGGAGATAAACGATTTTATTGGAGAGTGGATTATGAACGCAATACCTCAAAAATCGAATAGTTACGATAGATTGCAGCTGCCTTACTTCGCGGTAAGCACACGCGCGCATTCATCCCAGAATATAGAGTATCTTGACGCGCGCAGAGCCGCAAAGCTGGCCGCAAAGAAAAAAGAGGAAGCGAATAAGCGCCAGCAGGTGGAAATGCAGCAGGCGCGCAGGCGCGAGCTCATTGAAATGCGCCGGATAGACCGCCTATACAACCAGCCGCAGAACGGCCAGGCGGCTATGCAGAATATGGCCAAGCCGGCAAAGAAGAAAGCGGCGCAAAAGGGCGGCGCGAGGAAGCTTACGGCAGCTTATGAGGTGCAGACAAAGAGGCCAAACAAGCCCCGCGTAAATGATGGTTACAGCTATGGCACGGGCGGCGCGGCTGCCATAAGGCAGAGCGGAACGGCAGCTACCTACGGCGCTGCGGTTGCGGAGCCCTATGTTCGCAACGAGGAAGCGGCGAAGGCGGCGCCCAAGAGGAGGGGAGTATTTTCCACAATACTCACAATAGCCTTGGTTTTCGCAATGCTTTCGGCCGTGCTTAATATGTACGCAAAGCAGAGCGAGGTAATATACCAAAACGAACAGACAAAGAAAACCATAACATCGCTCCAAAAGGAAATAGAGAAGTACGAAATGGAGATAGCATCAAGGGAGGATCTCACCAGCATACAGCTTAGGGCACAGGAGCTGGGCATGGGTCATCCCAAGGATAATCAAATAGTATATCTACCGGCGGATGGCTCCGCGGTAACGGCCGACGTAAATACTGCCGCGGAAGCCAGCGTCATTTCAGACGACGCAGAAGCGCAAAGCGCGGAAAGCGGGGACGCGGCACAGGGCGCGGAAAGCTTTTTGGATGGGGTGAAGGGATTTTTCGCGGGCATTGCAGATACCTTCGGCACCTTAACGGCCGCGGCAAAAGGAGATTAAACAGGCTTGACGGGAAGTATGGCGGTAAGCAGGAAACGCCTGCAGATAATATTTATAATACTGGTGGCCCTCATGGTTTGTCTTATAATCCGTGTGGGCTATTGGAATATAATAGAGGGCGAGTGGCTGCAATCCCAAGCTCAATCGCAATGGATATCAGATTCGAAAATAATGCCCAAGCGCGGCACCATTTTCGATAGAAATATGAACATACTGGCTCAGAGCGCGGCCGCCGATACCGTGGCAGTGGTGCCCGAGCAGGTGAAGGACGAGGACGCGGAATATGTTGCGAACGCGCTGGCGCAGATACTTGAAATGGATAAGAACGCGCTCAAGGAAAAGATAACCACCAAGGTACGCAAGCTGGAGGACGGCACAGAAAAGAAAATAGGCGAGGTTTGGCTCAAGCGGCAGATAAGCGTGGAGCAGTCAGAAGCCATAAAGGCGCTCAAGGAGCAAAAGGAATCGGGCGCGAAAATGAAGGGCGTGAAGCTGGTTTCGGATGTT
Organism: uncultured Christensenella sp.; assembly: GCA_964464145.1. GTDB lineage: Bacteria > Bacillota > Clostridia > Christensenellales > Christensenellaceae > UBA5399. Next base: position 11,558 of record CAYXFB010000020.1, on the reverse strand, counting down.
AAGCGCTATTACCCGAACAAGGAATTCGCCACGCAGCTTATAGGCTACACCGATCTTGACGGAGTAGGCCAGACGGGCATAGAGAAGAGATACAACAGTGTGCTGGAGGGCAGGCAGGGCCGTATGGTGGCCGAGCAGGACACGCACAACAACGATATACCCAACGGGCAGGAGCTTTTCATCGCTCCGGTGAACGGACAGAACGTTATACTCACGATAGACGAGGTGGTGCAGAGCTTTTTGGAGGCGCAGTGCAAAGCGGCGCTGGATGAAACGGCCGCCGAGGGTGTGCAGGGTCTGGTGATGTCGGTAAATACGGGCGAGGTGCTGGCGATGGCCAATCTGCCCGAGTTCGATCTGAACGCACCGCCGCGCTCCGACGGTGAGACGCTGAGCGCGCTTTCCTCCAACATCGTTACGGCCAAGGCATACGAGCCGGGCGGCATATTCTCCGTATTTACTGCGGCGGCCGCAATGGATACGGACGTGGCAAAGCAGACCTACGAATGCACGGGCGCGGCCACAGTGGATGGTGAGAAAATAATATGCAGCGCCGTGCACGGCAGCCAGAGCTTTGAGGTGGCGGCGGCCAACGGCTGCGTAATAGCGGCCAGCCAAATGGCGGTGGATACGGGCATAGTGCCTTTTTACAACTATCTGAGCCGCTTTGGCTTCGGCGAAAAGACGGGCATAGATTTTTCGGCGGATACAAAGGGCGATGTGATGGCCAAAAAGTACGCTTCCGAGCGCGACATCGCCAAGATGGGCGCAGGCCAGGAGCTGACTGCTTCGCTGCTGCAGCTCACAAACGCGCTGACCTCCATAGCGAACGGCGGCAAGCTGTATGTGCCGAGGCTGGTGAGCGGCCTTAGCGATGAGAATGGCAATATAACCGAGAGCTACGGCATGCAGGTAAAGGGGCAGAGCGTGGACGAGGGTACCGCAGCCGCCATACGCGACATATTGGTGGCAAACACGGCGGGCGTGGAGAGCGGCCAGCTGGAGGACTACACAAACGCAATACTGTACGGCGCGTCAAACAAGTACGACGACAGGGGAGCGCTCGTGGTGGGTAAGGACAATTCGACGTTTTTGGGCTTTGCGCCCGCGAACGATCCGCAATATATAGTGCTTCTGCATCTTGACGGTGTGGAGGAGGGAAGCAGCACGGCCGGTATGGCGGTGCCCTACGGCAACAAGGTGCTGGAGGATACGCTGAAATTCTATCTGGCGCAGCCTGATAAGCAGGGCGCACAGCCGCAAACCACGGGCGAGGGCGATGATACCGGCGAGCAGCTCATAGAGGTGCCAAACCTCGTGGATATGGGCAGCAAGGCGGCCATAGAACTGCTTACGGACGCCGGACTGAACTATAAGGACGACGGCAGCGGCACCGTGGTGGGGCAGCAGCCCTCGGCTGGCGAAATGGTGGCTCCGGGAACCGTGGTGAATCTGGAGATGGATTTCAAGCGGCAGGAAGCCACACCCGAAGCGGGTCTGGCCACGCCGGGTGAAGCGGGCGTGGATGTTGTGACGGTGCCCGATTTCTCCGGACTGTCATTAAAAGAGGCGCGGGATCTGGCAATATCCGCCGGATTGAAGTTTTACGCTCACGGCACGGGCAGGGCAAACAGCCAGTATCCGGACGTGGGAACGAGTGTACAAAGGGGTTCGGCTGTATCGGTCAATTTCAAGCTGGAATTGCCCGGCTAAAGGCGCGAGCGCTATAACGGGCGTTACTGCCGCGGTGTGGCGGTTGTGTATGGGCGGCTTGTGAACCACAATATTTTGTGGTATAATTACCCGGTATCTACAACGGAGGTATGTATATGACAATTGCAGAACTATTTCGTGATATAAGACATGAGGCGTTTGGCGATAGTTCTATTGAGATAAACGATATAAAATACGATTCCCGAAGCGTGGATAAGGGAGACCTCTTTTTCTGCATAACGGGTTACAATACGGACGGCCACGCCTATGCCAAAAAAGCGGTGGACGCGGGCGCTGTGGCCGTGGTAGTCACAGACTACCAGGAGGGTCTTTCCGCCGTACAAATAAAGGTGGACGATGGCAGGCGGGCAATGGCGCTGGCGGCGGCCAAGTTTTTCGGTTATCCGGCAAGGCGTATGAGCATGGTGGGCGTAACAGGCACGAACGGCAAGACCACCACCACCTATATGGTCAAGCAGATCGCCGAGAAGGCGGGCAAAAAGGTTGGCCTTATGGGCACCATAGTAAATATGATAGGCGATGAGAAGCTGCACACAGAGCGCACCACGCCCGAATCTATAGACCTGCACCGTCTGCTTAAACGCATGGCGGACGAGGGCTGCGACGTGGCCGTGATGGAGGTCTCCTCCCATTCGCTGAGTTTAAAACGGGTGTATGGGATAGAGTACGACGTGGCGGTATTCACCAACCTCACGCAGGATCATTTGGATTTCCACAAGACATGGCAGGATTACGTTGCGGCCAAGAGCATGTTATTCGAGCAGGCGCGCGTTTCCATTATAAATGAGGACGACGACAGCGCGGCGAATATGATAGCCGCGGCAAGCCATGAGGTAATGCGCTTTGCCGTAAAACAGCCCGCGCAATATTCGGCTAAAAACATAAATCTTACGGCCTCGGGCGTGGAATACGATGTGGATCTCGGCACCAAAACGCTGCACATAAGCGTGCCCATTCCCGGTGTTTTCACGATATACAACAGCCTGGGTTCGGCTCTGGCGGCCTACGCGCTGGGGCTGGAGACATATTTTATAGAGAGCGGCCTGCGCGAAATGCCTGCCGTTGCGGGCAGGTTCGAACTTCTGGATACGCGCGAACAGGGCTACGATATAATACTGGACTACGCGCACACGCCCGACAGTCTGGAAAACACACTGGTGACCATACGAGAATTCGCCCCGGCGAGGGTGATAACCGTTTTCGGCTGCGGCGGCAACCGAGACGCGGGCAAGCGTCCGCAAATGGGAGCTATAGCGGCGCGGCTTTCGGATTACGTGGTGATAACTTCGGATAACCCACGTTTTGAGGAGCCGCAGTTTATAATAGACCAGATAGTGGGCGGCCTTAAGGGCATAGATGTGGAATATACCTGCATAGAAAACCGCCGCGAGGCCATGAAGCACGCCATGGAGAGCGCGAAGCAGGGCGATATAATATTGCTGGCGGGCAAGGGGCACGAGGATTATCAGGAAATAAAGGGCGTTAAATACGACTTCGACGAGAAGAAGGTAGTGCAGGATATATTTGAAGAATTGGGAATAAGGGGACGGAAATAGGGGAAATGGAAGTAGGAGTAAGACTGGCGGCGACGATCATAGCGGCGTTCGTGATAACATTCGCGGCGTCCAAGCTAATGATACCGTGGCTGAAAAAGAAGAAGGCCGGACAGCACGTTCGTGAGGACGGCCCGCAAACCCATCTTGTGAAGGAAGGCACCCCCACGATGGGCGGCATAATGATCGTTATAGGCATAGTGATAGCGACATTGTGCTTTTCCGTCTATGCGGACAGCGCCGCGCTTACGGTGGTTTTCCTACTGGCGGCGATGCTGCTTTTCACAATGATAGGCTTCTGGGACGATGCCGTAAAGCTCTTCCAAAAACGTTCGCTGGGGCTTCGCGCCTGGCAGAAGATAGTGCTGCAGCTGGGCGTGGCGGCCGTGATCGCCTGCCTCTCTTATTTTATGATGGGCAGCAGCTCTGAGATACTGCCCTTTGCAAAGACAGAATGGAACCTCGGGATAGGGCAGATACCCTTCACGATGTTCGTTTTTATATCTATGGTAAACAGCGTGAACCTTACGGACGGTTTGGACGGGCTTGCCACTTCCATAACGCTTGTGAACGCCATGGCCTTTGTTGCCGTAATGATATTTGCCATACCGGGCGGCGCGCTGCTGGCCGGAACGGCGACCGGCTCGCAGGTGGACATTGCGGTTTTTGCCTGCGCGCTGGCGGGCGCCTGCGTGGCCTTTCTGTGCTTCAACAAGCATCCGGCAAAGGTGTTTATGGGCGATACGGGTTCCTTTGCGCTGGGCTCGGCCATAACCGTTATTGCGGCGGCTATGCGCGTTCAGCTGCTGCTGCCCATTATGGGGCTTATGTTTGTGCTGTCCGCCGTTTCAGTGATAATTCAGGTGGGCTCCTTTAAGCTGCGCGGCGGCAAGCGCGTGTTTAAAATGGCACCGCTGCACCATCATTTTGAGCTGTGCGGCATAAAGGAAACGCGTGTTGTACTGGGGTATGTTTTGATTTCGGTGATATTGAGCGTTATGTCCGTTATGAGCGTGGCGCTTTAGGTTTTTTGTATGATTGCTTTGGAGGCGATGGGTGACGATGGATTACAAGGGAAAAAAGGCGCTGGTTGTGGGAATGGCTCGGAGCGGAGCCGCTTCGGCGCTGCTTTTGCACAAGCTGGGCGCGCAGGTCGCGATCTACGACGTTAAAACGCTGGAGCAGCTGCCCGAGGATGTGCGGCAGGCGCTCGGTGAGTTTGAATATACTGATATGCTGGGCAAGGATCCGGAAGATATAGTTGAGCGGATGGACGTGCTTGTTTTGAGCCCGGGCGTGCCGCTGGGGCTGCCCTTCATTCGCAGAGCCTATGAACTGGGAGTGAGCGTGATAGCCGAAATAGAGCTGGGATACACCGTTTCGAAGGCGGACTTCATAGCCATAACGGGCACCAACGGTAAAACGACCACCACTTCGCTGACGGGGGAGATATTCAAAAACGCGGGCATAAACACGTTTGTGCTGGGTAACATTGGCGTGCCCATAACGCAGGAGGCGCTCAACACCAAGCAGGGCGACGTTGTGGTGGCCGAAACGGCCGCGCTCCAGCTTGACACCATAGACAGCTACCGCCCCAGGGGCAGCGCCATACTGAACATAACAGAGGATCACATGGATCGCTACGGCACGATGGAGAGCTACATCGCGGCCAAGGCGAAGATATTCAAAAATCAGACGGCCGAGGACTACTGCGTACTGAATTTCGACAACCAAATAGTGCGCGAACTGGCGGACAGAATAAAGGCGCGGGTGTACTGGTTCAGCCTGAAAGAGCAGGTGGAGCAGGGCGCCTGTGTGCGGGACGGAAAGATAATATTTGTGGACGGCGGGGTGGTGACGGAGATAATGCCGGCCTCCGACCTGCGCATACCCGGCTCGCACAACCTGGAAAACGCGCTGGCCGCGACCGCGCTGGCCTGCCTGTACGGCATAAGCGCGGAGGTGGTTGCGAAGACACTGCGCAGCTTCACGGGCGTTGCGCACCGCCTGGAATTTGTGCGCGAGATAAACGGTATAAAATTTATAAACGATTCCAAGGGCACTAACCCGGACGCCACTATAAACGCAATACTGGCGATGGACAGGCCGACCGTGCTTATTCTGGGCGGCTTCGACAAGCATGGGGATTTTGAATCCTTATTCGCCGCCTTTACGTCTAACATAAAAGCCATAATAGTGCTGGGTGCCACCGCCGAGAAAATTGTGGCGGCGGCGCGGCAGGCCGGATATGAGAGCTATATAAAGGCAAACAGCTTTGAGGACGCGGTGCTCAAGGCGTACAGCATAGCGGACGAGGGCGAGACGGTGCTGCTGTCGCCGGCCTGCGCCAGCTGGGATATGTTCCGCGATTTCGAGCAGCGCGGAGAGGTTTTTAAGGAGATTGTGAACGGGTTATAATGGCGAAGCAAAAGGTACGCACGTTTAAAGGAAATATAGATTATTCGCTGCTTATAGTGACGTTGGTGCTGGTGGCCTTCGGGCTTATAATGATATTCAGCGCGAGCTATTATAAGGCGCAGTCTTCGGTATTGTACGATTACGACGGTCTGGCGATGTTTAAAAAGCAGCTAGCGGGCGCGGCGATAGGGCTGGGCGGCATGATATTCTTTATGCTCTTCGATTATAAAAAGCTCATAAAGATAAAGTATATATTGCTGGCAGTGGGCATAATAATGCTCATAATGGTTTTTATACCAGGCATGGGTGTGGATATGAACGGTTCGTCCCGCTGGCTGCGGCTGGTGCCCGGCCTGCCCAGCATACAGCCGGTGGAGATAGCGAAGTTTTCATTTGTGGTTTTTATCGCGGCTACAATATACGTGAACCGTAACCGTATGGACAATTTTAGATATGCCATACTGCCCAATCTGTTGGTGCTGGGATTGATGGCCGTGCTACTTTTCTTCCAGCCCAACTTTTCCTCCATAATACTTTTGAGCGTACTGGTATTCGTAATGATATTTGTGGGTGGCGCAAAGTGGTGGCATATGGCGGTGCTGGGCGGCGCGGGCGGTCTGGCGGGAGTGGCGCTGATGGTGGTGGAAAGCTACCGCGTCACCAGAATAAACACATTTTTGGATCCATTTTCGGATATGTCCGGCGATGGATGGCAGATCGTGCAGTCGCTTTACGGAATAGGCTCGGGAGGCATATTCGGGCAGGGGCTGGGCAACGGCAAGCAAAAATATCTGTGGCTTCCCTTCGGAGAATCGGATTTTATATTTTCAATAACTGCCGAGGAGCTGGGGCTTATTGGCGTAGTGGTCTTGATGCTACTGTTCATCTTCTTGATATATAGAGGTATTAAGATAGCAAAGGGAGCGCCCGATATGTTTGGCATGCTGCTGGCCACGGGAATAACAACGCTGATAGGCATACAGGTAATAATAAACATAGCTGTTGTGACCGCGTCCATACCTGCGACAGGCGTTCCGCTTCCTTTTATAAGCGCGGGCAACTGGGCTTTGATGGTGTTTATGTGTATGATAGGCGTTATGCTCAATATTTCGCGGCAATCACGGCAGACGGACAGCGTAGCTGATATTGCTGAAGCGGAGGCGCAGAGCTTATGAAGAGAAGAAGCAGAACGCCCAAAATAGTTTTAGGCATAGTTATAGCCGTGCTAATAATAGCCGGCATAGGGTATTTCGGCTATGTGTTCTTCAAGGTGGAGAACGTAGAGATATTGGGTTTCGGCAAGTTCACCGAGGTGTACATAACGGGGCTTGCGGATATAGACCCGGATACGCACATGCTTTCGCTGGACGAGGAAAAGGTGAAGGCAAATATTGAGGAGGCGGAGCCCTACCTTGAGGTGGTCAGCGTTACAAAGAAGCTGCCGCAGACCGTGGAAATAAAGGTGGTGGAGCGGCAGCCCAAGGTTTATATAGAGCACGCGGGCCAATATCTGCTTTCGGATAAGGAGGGAAATGTGCTGGAAATGCTCAGCACACTGCCCGAGGGGAAGGGTTACCCCGTGGTGAGCGGCTTCACAATAAGCGGCGCGGCGCTTGGAAAGCAGATAACGACGGAGGATACATTCAAAATAACGGTAATGGGCGAGATAATCTCGGCGCTGGATGGCAAGAAGGCGGCGCAGTCCATAGTGTCCATGGATCTCTCCGATGTGAATAATATACGAATGACGACCGATACGGGTCTCAATATAAAGTTCGGGCAGGCGGACAAGGTTGCGGACAAGGTGAAGTGGATAGAAAAAATGCTTCCGCAATTGAGCCGTGACGGCAGAAAGACGGGTGTGCTGGATGTTTCCACGGGCAACAGCGGCATATTCAAAATGGATGAGACCACGGTCCAGCCAAGCGGCGGCGCGCAAGGGGATCAGACCGGCGACCAAGCGACGGGAGACCAAGCTGGCGGAGACCAGGCCACGGGCGACCAAGCAAGCGGAGATCAAGCGACTGGCGATCAGGCAAGCGGAGACCAGGCTGGCGGAGGCGACGAAGGGGGCGATAACTAGGTGCAAAAAAGCTGCTATAATTGACCCGGAAAAAGCGAGAGGTGTAATACAACTAAAATGTAATACATTTGTTAGAATTTGAACGTAAATAGATAAAAGTGTTTTTTTTTCGGAAGTAGTGTGATATTATTAATGCAGTATGCAAATAATCTATTATACTATAGTGACTATATTTTAGTTTGGGGTTATATTATTTGATGAGGGACTGCAAAGCGATTATTGAATTTGGCACTTCCAAGATATCCTGCACGGTGGCTGAAAAAAAGCCGCGCATGGGGCTTGAGGTGTTAGGTTCGTCACAAATTGCTTATTCCGGTATAAAACAATCTAATTGGGTGGACAGCGACGAGGTATATTATGCGCTGGAGCAGGTGCTTGATACCGTCGAAAAGCAGGTGGGATTCCGCATTCGTTCCGTTGAAGTGGGCATACCGGGCTCTTTTCTGAAAATATCCAGCAGATCCGCGCAGCTTCCCGTAAAGGGAAGGGTGACGGAACGTGACGTTGAGGTGCTTACGGCGCGCGCGCGCAAGTTTGAGATACCGCAGGATATGAGCATAGTATGCGAATGGCCGGCTTGGTTTTACATGGATGACGGCAATGTATACTTAGATCCGGTGGGCGTGCCCACCAAAAAGCTGCGGGGATGCATTTCTTTCACCATGGCAAACCGTTTGTTTTTGAATGATGTTATAGAGCTTTTCAAGCATTTGGGAATAAGGGTGGATAATTTTATACCAGAGCCCATGGCGGAGGCGCTGTATCTGGTGCCGCAGGAGAAGCGGGATTCCATGGCGGTGCTGGTGGATATAGGCTATTACGCCACAAATATTTCGCTTATATACGGCGACGCTATACTGTATTTTCATACGGTGGAAATGGGCGGGGGCAGCATAACATCCGATATATGCTACGTAATGAAGCTGGAGCAGGAGACCGCAGAGCAGCTCAAACGAAGGTACTCCTTCGGTCTTGAGGAAAACAACAATATATCTTATATGTACGCAAAGGATTCGGAAGGCAAGCTCAAAAAATATCCCTACGACCTCATAAAGCAGATAATAGACGCAAGGGTGGAGCACCTTGTATTGTATATACAAAAGCTTTTCGCGAAAGCGGAGCTGGCATTGGGCAAGAAGTTCGACATATATATAACGGGCGGCGGCATATCCTTCATGCGCGGGGATTCCAGCTTTTACCGTTCCGTATCAGGCAGAACGCCCATACCCATAAAGATAAACAGCGTGAAGCTGCAAACGCCCGATCTGCAAGCGGCATACGCAATGATGCAGTTCGCCTATGACAGGGTGTTTGAGATACGGCCGCAGGCGCAGAAGAAGAGCGTGTTTGGCAAGAAGGAAAGTAAATATAGGTAATAATCCCGTAGCCGCGATCTATGTGGCGGGGTGAAGCGCGATAAATAGATCCTAATTTTAAGGAGGATGACATATATGTCTCTCGAATTTGATAACAACAGTGAAAATTTTGCGAAGATACGTGTATTTGGCGTGGGAGGCGCGGGCAACAACGCCGTAAACCGAATGATAGAGTTCGGCGTGAAGGGCGCGGAGCTAATTGCGGTCAATACGGACAAGCAGGCGCTGTTTTTGTCCAAGGCGGATCAGAAAATACAGATAGGTGAAAAGCTCACAAAGGGGCTGGGCTCCGGAGCCGACCCGGCGATTGGCCGACGCGCGGCGGAGGAGAGCCACGACGAGCTTGAAGGTATAATAAAAGGCGCGGATCTGGTGTTCGTATCTTGCGGCCTGGGTGGCGGCACGGGCACGGGCGCGGCTCCCGTGATAGCCGAAATAGCCAGAGAGACGGGAATACTCACGATAGGATTTGTAACGAAACCGTTCTGGTTTGAAGGCCATCCCCGCGCGAAAGCCGCGGACAAGGGTTTTGAGACGCTAAAGAGCGTGGTGGATACGATCGTAACCATACCGAACGACAAGCTATTATCCACCGTGGGCAAGGATACGCCGCTGGTGGACGCGTTCAAGGTGGCGGACGATGTATTGCGTCAGGGAATACAGGGCATAATTGACCTCATAGGCAAGCCCGCGCTCATAAACCTTGACTTTGCAGACGTTAAAAAGGTCATGACACTGCGCGGCGAGGCGCACATGGGCATAGGTATAGGCTATGGAGACAACAAGGCCATAGAGGCCGCTAAGCAGGCCATAAACAGCCCGCTGCTGGATACCACTATCGAAGGCGCGCGCGGCATAATATTCAACGTGACGGGTGATGCTTCGCTTGGTATGTACGAGATACAGGAAGCCGCCAAGATAATACAGGAGGGTGCGGACCCGGACGCGGATGTGTTCTTTGGAGTGTGCATAGACCCCACCTTGGAGGACGAGGTGCGAATAACCGTGATAGCCACGGGATTCGACACGATGCCCGAAGAGGAAGAGGTGGCTATAATAGAAAAGCCCAAAAAGCTGGAAGAGAAGCTGGAGTTTACGGACGGTGTGCCCATGAACGACCGTTTGGAGCCGCTTGAGCCTCTGCGCGGCAATCCCGCGCCCACCGCGAGACCGGCTGCGGACACTGCAAGTGTGCGCGAGGCAGAGAAGCTGGATATGTTTGGCGACGAGGATCTGGAGGTTCCCTCCTTCCTCAAGAAAAAGCCGAGGCGCAACCGCAACGAATATTGATAAGTGATATACAAAAACCGTTCTGCAGAGCCGGAACGGTTTTTTTACAGGTATATAGCATTGACATTTATTATAAGTATACTTATAATAATGATATGCAAAATATTAAAATACTGAAAGGACAAATATTTATGATAATGGAATTTTCTTATAAAATGGAAGTGGATGCGACCAAGGAGGATATATGGGGCTATTATGCGGATATACAAAAGTGGTATACATGGGAGGAAGATTTGGAGGATATATCTTTAAACGGTGCTTTTGAAAAGGGAACCATGGGGGTAATGAAGCTTGCGGGTATGCCGCCTATAGACTATACACTTGTTAAGGTGGAACGGAACAGGTCTTTTTGTGACAAGGCGGCTACGCCTATGGGGGACGTGTATTTTGACCATGAGATACTGGAAGAGAACGATGGCTTATATATAAAGCACACTGTAAGGCTGGAGTGTGAAAAAGCCGGCGCGGAGCAGATGGGCTTTTTGAAGCAGGTGTTTTCAGATGTGCCGGATGCTGTGGCGATATTGAAAAGGGAAGTGGAAAAATAGCGATGAATGAGTTTCCGTCTCCATATAAAAACGATTCTGCGAAATCTACAGGGCTTCTTTTTATGCGGACGTATAACAAATGGCACGGAGAAATAAAACGGCGGCTAAAGCCTGTGGGCATAACGCATCCGCAATTTGTGGTCATAACCTCGCTTGGGTATATTTCGCGCGGGAAAAGTGATGTGACGCAGGTAATGGTGGCAAATATGGCGGGCATGGATGTTATGTCTGTATCTCAAATACTTGCACTGTTGGGAAAAAAGGGATATGTGGAAAGAAAGCCGCACCCGCAGGACACGCGCGCAAATTCCATAAGCCTAACAAAGGAAGGACAGGCTAAAATGATAGCGGCGCTTCCCGTGGTGGAGGAAGTGGATAAGCTGTTTTTTGGTTCGCTGGCAGAGCGCGAGGCTGAATTTAAAAAATATTTGAACGAATTGAAAGAATACAAGTTTTGAAATGCCTGCCGAATAACAAAAACCGTTCCGCAGAGCCGGAACGGTTCAGACTGTCGAAAAAATGGATGCTAGGCGTAGGCGTAGCATCCATTTTTGTA